>CAMOHV010000001.1 GCA_946615275.1 uncultured Verrucomicrobiota bacterium
GCGCTGGTCGCCGATGATGGTGCTCCAGTTGATCGCTACGTCGAGGCGAAGGCGACGAGAGCCGTCGTCCGGCAGGAACAGGAGGAAGTCGCCGCGAGGGCCGCCGAAGGCCAGGGGCTCCTTCACGGTGATGTACGTGGCGGCGGAGGGGGTCTCCACGATGCCGGCCTCGCGCACGGCCTTGACGAGGGGGAGGGAGGAGTCGTCGAAGAGGGGAGGATCGCCCGAGTTCGTCTTGAGGACCACGTCGTCGAGGCCGAGGCCGCCCTTGAGGGCGATGATGTGCTCGACCATGCGGAGGTAGTTGTGTGGCGAGCCGCTGCGCAGAACGAGGTTGCGGGCGGAAGTCCAGAGGTTCGCGATGTCGACGGCGGTGTCAAGCTGCTCGGGCTGGTCGGTGCGGCGGATCCACCAGCCGGGGCGTTTGGAGGGGGCGAAGGTGATGGTGCGCTTCTCGCGTCCGCGGAAGGTGCCCACGCCCTGGACCGACGCCTCCTTGGCGATGGTGGTACGGCGGGTAGGCCAGGCGGACGACTCCGCGGGGCGGAAGTCGTCCACCGGCTGCGCGTTGAAGCGCGCAAGCGCCGCGTCTAGCGACGCCTGCGAGCCCGCCACCAGGCGGCATTTGGGATATACCGGCGCGGGGGGCATGAATCAGCGCTTCTTCTTGCCGCCGGCGAAGGCGGTGGGGTCGTCGAGGATCTTCTGGATGTCCTTGGAGACGACGGGCTCGATCTCCTTCGTACGCAGGAGGGCGTCGAGCGAGGCGAGCCACACGCCGGGGCCGCCGTCCTTGTCGTAGGAGTCCATGCGGAAGAGGAGCTCCTGGTTCTCGGCGTCGCCCTTTACGCAGACGACCGCGGGGTAGTTGCTCGCGTCGACTGCGGTGAGCGTGTCGCCCTTCTGCTTGGCCTGCGCGGCGGCCTTCTCGTTGAGGCCGTGGTTCTCGAGGAAGCGCTTCTCGTCCTCGGTCTTGAAGGAGGCCTTGAGGTCCACCTTCTTGCCGTCCTTTGTGGCCTTGAGCTTCATCTTGAGAAGGACGAGGTTGTTCTTAGCATAGTCCTTTGCGAACTGCGGCCACTTGAATATCTCCTTCTCGAGCATCACGCCGCGCTTGTCCTGGTCGAAGCACATCAGGACGAGGACGGGCTCCTCGTTCGCAGCCGCCACCTTCATCGCCTCGGAGTACTTCGTGTAGAACGGCTTCTTGGCCATCTTCTTCTTTGGCTTCGCCTTCTCGGCGGAGCCTGCCTCCGCGGCGTAGGACACAGCCACCGGCGCGAGAATGAGCGCGGAGGCAAGGATCATCATCAGTTTGAGCTTCATTTTTTATTTCCTTTCTTTTGGTTGTGATTTATTGAATGCCGGCGAGGCGGCGCGCGAGGACGGGGAGCCCCGGGTCGCGCGCGCCGGCCGTTGCGATTGCACCGAAGGCGGGTGCGCGCCGGCGGAGGACCGACTCCGCCTCTTGAAGATCCTGAACGAGCTCCGCGCCGGGGACGAGGGCCGCGAGGGCGTCCGAGTTCACGGAGCGGTCGGCCGTGCCGCCGGCGTCGTAGACGGGCAGGAGAAGAAGCGCGTCCTGCGGGCGCATCATCTCGCGGAACATCGCCGCGAGGGGGGCGAGCATCTTGCGGAGGGGGCCGTAGCCATGCGGGCGCCACACCACGGCGATGCCTTTGGGATGGGCGGCGGCAAGCGTGCGCCACATGGCGGCAAGCTTCTCGGGGTTGTGGGCGTAGTCATCGTAGATGGCGACGGCGAGAACGCCGTCGCACAGGACTGGGGCGCCGTCGCGAGGGGCTGGGGAGCCAACGCGAAGGACGCCCACCTTCTGGAGGCGGCGCTCCACGCCGGGGAAGGTGCGGATGGCGGCAGCGAGCTGCGCCTCGTCGGCGCCGATGGCGCGCGCAAGGCGCAGCGCGCATTCGGCGTTCACGGCGTTGTGTTCGCCGGGGAGGGGGATCTCGCGGGCGAGGGCGGAGGGCGCGATGGGCTCGCGGCGGCCATCGACGACAGGGCCGGGGACGCCGGCCGTGAACGCGTCGAACACCTCGTCCATCTCCTCCTTCGAGTAGTGATCCGCGGAGGCATTGGTGACTATGGCGGCGTATGGCGAGAAGGCCGTGAGCGACTTGTCGCTTTCGTCGACCTCGGCGACGGCCCATTCGCCGCCGCCGGGCCGCGTGGATCCCACGCGCCGCCCGCCTTGGTCCCACCCGACTATCGGCGCGCCGTTCACCACCACGGGATCGAACCCGCATTCGGCGAGCAGGTGGCCGAGGATGGCGGTGACCGTGGACTTGCCGCATGTGCCGGCCACGGCGAGAAGCCTGCGGGGGGCGAGGAGCGCGGCAAGGGCGGCGGCGCGGTGCACCACCTTGACGCCGAGCGCCTTGGCGCGCAAGAGGTCGGCGTTGGAATCCTCGATGGCGGTGGAGACAACCACATGGTCGAGATCGGCGGAGACGAGCGAGCCGTCGTCGGGCGCAAGAGGCACATCCTGCGCGGCGAGGGCGGCGAGGGCGCCGGAGCGCGGGCCGGAGGAGGCCAGCGCGCGGTCGGAGCCGGATACGGCCCACCCGGCGTCGATGTACGCCTGCGCGAGGGCGCTCATGCCCACGCCTCCAATGCCAACAAGATGGACTCTAGCCGACATTTATCGCTGGCTCCTCGTCTCTATTCTCCACAGATTCTTTGATTGTGCAGGGGGGCTTACTTCTTGTCGCCTCCGAAGAGGCTGCCTGCGCCCTTCAGGAGGTTCTTGGCGCCTTCGCCGACGCTCTTCGCGGCGTCGGTGGCAGCGTCGGCCGCCTTGGAGGCGGCGTTGGCAGCGCCGGAGCCGACGTTCTTGACAGCGTCGGTGGCGGCGCCGGCCGCATTGGCTGCGCCTTCGCCGACGCTCTTAGCGGCGTCGGTCGCGGCGTCGGCGGCCTTGGAGGCGCCTTCGCCGGCGCTCTTCGCGGCATCGCCGCCGCCGATGCTCTTGAGGGCGTCGGTCGCGCTGGAGCCGAGGTTCTTGATGGCGTCGGTCGCGGCGCCGGCGGCGTTGGAAACACCTTCGCCGAGGCCCTTGACGGCATCGCCCACCCCCTTCGCGGCATCGCCGCCGAAGAGGCCCATGAAGCTGCCGCCGGCCTTGGAGAACGCGCCGGAGATCTGGGAGGCAAGCGTGGAGCCCATCTCCTTCATCGTGATGCCGTCGGTCTCCTTGCCTTCGGAATCCTTCGTGCCGAGGTCGTGCAGCGTGATCGGGATCGGGATCGGGATGGTGGGCATGATGCCCATCTTGAACTTCACGCCCTCGATGTGGAAGCGGTCGATCACCACCTTCATCTTCTTCTTGTCATCCTTCTCCTCCTCCTCTTCCTCCTTGGGAGGGAACTTGCTCTTTAGGTTGGCGAGGATTGCGTCGAAGTTGTTAGTGCCGTTGTTGCCGAGATAGCTGGCGTAGGGGTCGATGATGTCGACGTTCTTGATGTGGAGCTTGTTGCCGAAGAGCGCGCCGATGGCGATGTCCACGTTGAACTTGCCCACGCTCACGGCGTCCTCGGCGTCATACCCCTTGGGGTTGCCGAGGTGGAAGTCCTCCACGCGAAGGCAGCCGGTGTAGGGGTTGATGTATATCTTCGCCACCTTGAAGTCGGTGCCGGTGTACTTCGGCGCGAGGCTGGTGGCAAGGGATTTTGCGAGGGGTCCCAGCCACAGGGGCGAGGAGAGGAACAGAAGGATCGCGCCGCCGAGGACGATGGCTAAGATCCAGAGCACTATCTTTACTGGTTTTTTCATTGTTTTCCTTTTTGTTGTTGGTGGTAATCAGGGGTTGAGATTGGGGGGCCAGGGGCTATGCGTCTTCGATGGACTCCACGGTGATCTTGGTGCGGTGGCCGGAGCCGAGGGTCTCGACCTCAAGCACGTTGGCCATCCAGCGCTCGCCGAACTTCTTCACGCGCGTGCCCCAGAGGCGGCGGACGGGCTTGAGGGATTCGTTCAGCTGCTCGGCCTGCATGAGGCAGCCGGTCTTGCGGTCCACCCAGAGGCGGACGGCGTATATGCCGGCGACGGGCGTCGCGGGCCTGGCGAGTATGATCGTGCATTTCTGGCCGTGGATCGTCTCTCCTTCGCGCTCGGCCTCGAATTCGGCGGTGGGCCACCAGAGGAAATCGAGCGTGAGGTCGAGCCAGGTGACATCGGTCTTGAGGATGCGCCCCTCGGGAATGGGGCCTGGGCGGCGCAGCTGAGCGCGCTCGAGGACGTTCGTCTCGCCGCGGGGGGTGAACTCGACGTCGATGGTGGCCGGGGCCTTCGTGCGGTCGGCGGAGAGAGTGTAGCCGTATTCGCCCTGCGGGATGCCCTTGCGCGAGCGCATGATGATCGCGCCCTTGAGCGTGACGGGGCGCTCGGGGAGCATGCGGCGGCAGTCGGCGAGGATGTCGGCGGCAGAGCGCGGCGGCACCGCCGATTGCGGTTCCGCATACATGGCCGCCGCGAGGGACGCGGCGAAGATGGCAAGAATGAATCTCATTTCGCGGGCTCCTTTCCGTCGGCGGACGGCGGCAGGCCGAGCCGAGCCTCCAGGCGCGGATCCCTCGGCCCGCCCACGTTCCGTCCAAGGTCGTAGTATTCGCGCGCCGAGGCTGCGCCTTCGCCGAGATCGAGGGCGACGTATGCGAGGTTGTAGTACGGCACGTATGACTTGGGATGCGCGCGATTCGCCTTCTCCAGCGTGCTTCGCGCGGCCTCCACGCTGCCTACGCCGCACTGGGCGGCCGCCTTCAAGAGCAGCGCCTCGAGATCCTTGGGGCGCGCCTCCAGCAGCTCGACTAGAGCAAGATCCGCCGCCGCGTAGTCGCGCGCCTTAACGAGATCATACGCCTGCTTGAGGCGCGTGCGCCATTCCTTGTCATTCGCCGAACCCTGAGGCTGTTTTGGGGCGACGCCATCGCCGGCCTTCTGCGGCTTGGGCTTCTCGCCGTCCTCGGATGGCTGGGCGATGCCGTGCTTCTTGTTGTACTTCTTGCGGAGCTCGGCGGATTCGGACACGGTGACCGCGCGGAGGTTGTCGTTCACCTGAGCGAAGCGTATGGACTCGATCGCGGCGGTGCACGTGGCGCGCTTGTTCCTGAGGGGGGCGAACTCGGAAGTCTCGGCCCGCTCGGGGTTCTCGCGCTCAATGCGGTCCAGCTCGCCGAGGGCCTCGCGGTAGTATTCGAGGGCCTTGTCACCATTGCCGTTCATGGCCTCGTCCTCGGCCAGCTCGATGAAGTCGTTGGCCTTCTCCAGAAGCCGGTGCAGGCGCGGGGGGCGGTTGGTGTCGGCCTCGTCGTAGGGCTTGAGACCGAACCAGTCCCAGGCGTTCGCGGCGGACGCGGACGCAAGGCAGATGGCTAATAGAAGTTTCTTGAACATCGGGGGTCAGGAGTTATGGGTTAGTTCTTGAAGGAGTGTATTGGCGCGGGGATGCGGCCGCGGCGGGAGACGAAGCGCGAGCAGTCGAAGGTGTTGAGGCGCATCACCGGGGCGTGGCCGAGGAGCCCGCCGAACTCCACGGTGTCGCCCTCGCCCTTGCCGGCGACGGGTATGATGCGCACGGCGGTCGTCTTCTGGTTCACCATGCCGATGGCCGCCTCGTCGGCGATGAGGCCGGCGATGGAGGAGGCGGGGGTGTCGCCGGGGATGGCGATCATGTCCAGGCCCACGGAGCAGACGCACGTCATCGCCTCGAGCTTCTCGATGGTGAGCGCGCCGGCCGTGACGGCGTCGATCATGCCCTGGTCCTCCGAGACGGGTATGAACGCGCCCGAGAGCCCGCCCACGTAGGACGACGCCATCACGCCGCCCTTCTTCACCTGGTCGTTGAGAAGCGCGAGGGCGGCAGTGGTGCCGGGCGCGCCGGGATGCTCGAGGCCGATCTCCTTCAGAATGTCGGCGACGGAGTCGCCCACGGCGGGGGTGGGGGCGAGCGACAAATCGATTATGCCGAAGGGCACGCCGAGGCGGCGGCTCGCCTCCTGGGCGACGAGCTGGCCGACGCGCGTTATCTTGAACGCGGTCTTCTTGATCGTCTCGCAGAGCGTCTCGAAGTCCGCGCCGCGTATGTGCTCGAGGGCGTACTTGACGACGCCCGGGCCGGAGACGCCCACGTTCACGACGGCGTCGCCCTCGGTGACGCCGTGGAAGGCGCCGGCCATGAAGGGATTGTCGTCGGGGGCGTTGCAGAGGACGACGAGCTTCGCGCAGCCGAGGGAGTCGCGGTCCGCGGTGCGCGCGGCCGTCTCCTTCACGATCTCGCCCATGAGGCGGATCGCGTCCATGTCTAGGCCTGTCTTGGTGGAGCCGACGTTCACGCTCGCGCAGACGCGCTCCGTGGCGGCGAGCGCCTCGGGGATGGAGCGTATCAGGAGCTCGTCGGAGGGCGTCATCCCCTTCGAGACGACTGCGGAGTATCCGCCGAGGAAGTTGACGCCGAGCTCGGCGGCGGTGCGGTCGAGCGTGCGGGCTATCTGCACGTAGTCGCCCGGCGCGCGGCAGCAGGCGGCGCCCACGAGCGAGACGGGGGTGACGGAGATGCGCTTGTTGACGATTGGGACGCCGAACTCGCGGGCGATGTCCTCGCCCGTCCGAACAAGGTTCCCCGCGAGGCGCAGGAGCTTGGCGCGGATCTTCTCGCACGTGGTGCCCACCCCGGCGTCGGCGCAGTCCAGGAGCGAGACGCCCATGGTGATCGTGCGGACGTCCAGGTTCTCGGCCTGGATCATCCTGTTCGTCTCGATCACTTCGCTGATGTTTATCATGGTGGGGCTCAGATGCGGTGCATTTTCTCGAATATTGCGGCCTTCTGGCAGCGGATCTCTAGGCCCATGCCGGAGCCGAGCTGGGAGAGCCCGGCGCCGAGGTCGGCGAACGGGACGGAGCAGGAGGACACGTCTACGATCATCATCATGTTGAAGAAGTCCTGCACGACCGTCTGGGATATGTCGAGGATGTTCACGCCATTCTCGGCGAGATAGGTGCAAACGCGCGCGAGGATGCCAACGGTATCCTTGCCGACGACGGTTATGACTGCTTTGTCCATAGGCGTGCATTATACCATAAAACGCGTGCGCGCGGGAGAGGAAAATTCGCATTGACGCGGGGAGCGCGGATTTGGTAAAATACGCGCCGACGCGGTGCGGCAGATGGCCGCGGTCGATGTGAACGACGATGAAGAAGCTTGACGACGCCACGCGCGGGAGCTGGGACGCTCTAATCAAGACCGAGGGCAAGGCGCTCGGTCTGGAGGATTGCCGCCCGTTTCTGGAGAACAAGGTCGTCAACGACATCTTCTACACGGGGATGTTCAGGGGCGAACCGTGCGTTGTGAAGTGCTCTTCGCGCGCGCCGGACTCGATTGCGAACGAGTACGAGATGTCGCGCCGGCTCGCGGCGGCGGACTCCGACGTGTGCGCCCCGGCCCTGGCGCTCTGGCGCGCGCCGGACGGGCGGCGCGCGTTCGTGGTGACGGGCCGCCTCCCCGGCCCTTCGCTCACCGAGATCATCGCCAAGGGCGCCGAGGCCGACGAGGCGATCGGCGTGATGGAGGACATGCTGCGCATCGCTGCCGCCCTCCAGAAGGCCAGCATCGTGTGGCGTGACATCATCCCCGACAACTTCCTCTGCGGCGCGGACGGGCATCTCAGGCTCATCGACGCCCAGTTCGCCATCGACCGCGACGACTTCAGGGAGTCGGAGTTCCTCAAGAGCCGATGGACGTACCGCACGCTCCTCTTCGCGCACCATCCGGACATGGCGGGGCGCGGCTGGAACGACGTGGCGATGATGCTCCACTTCACGCGGCTTCTGCCGGACGGCGATGAGGTGCGGGCATTAAGGGAGCGGCTCCGCGCCATGTCGTCGGCCGCCGCCTTCCCCGTGGAGTACGGCTTCGCGGACGATGTGCGCATGGCGCTTCACCTGGCTGGGCTGAGGCTACGCGAGATCTTCGCGTCGAAGAAGAAGAGGGCCGTGCTGCGCGACCGCGCGGCGCGCGCCGTGCGATTTCTGAAAAGGAGTGCGAAATGGTGAAATTCATTGCAAAGACCGTGTCGTCGCTCTGGCTCTTCGCCGGCAAGGACAAGCGGCGCTCCATGCGGTACCGCGTGGAGTCGTGGTTCTGGGGGCGCAGCGTGCGCAGGACCGCGAAGAGCGTCGGAAAGCATCTCATAATGCACGGCCCTGCGGTTGTCACGCCCACGACGACGATCGGCGACTACGTGGGGTTCGACCATGTGCGCATCCACGGCGGCGGCGACGTGACGATCGGCAGCCACACGTTCATAGGCGAGAACACTCTCATATACTCGCAGAACCACGACTACGACACCGGCGAGCTCATCCCGTTCGGATTCAAGTACACTCTGAGGCCGGTGAAGATCGACGACTGCGTCTGGATAGGGACGAACGTGATCATCCTTCCCGGGACGCACATCGGCGAGGGGGCGATCATCCAGGCCGGGGCCGTGGTCCACGGCGAGATCCCGCCGATGGCCATCGCGGGCGGCAACCCGGCCAAGACATTCGCCTGGAGGAACAAGGAGCACTACGAGGAGCTGAAGGCCAAGGGCCGGTTCGCCGTCGCGTAGCCGGCGGCGGCGCGGCAGCGACCCTCTCTGAAGGCATCGGTCAGAAAAGGCGTCGGAAGAACGCCTTGAGCCTCGCGGCCATGAGGCCGGCGCGGGTCTTGACGCCGTACTTCTCCATCTTGCGGCGCAGCCTGTACTCGCGCTTGCGCCGGCGCTCCTCCCGCGCCTTGCGCCTTGCGTACGCACTGCGCTCCGCCGCCGAACGCGGATCGACGGCGGCGACCCCGAGCTCGGCGAGGGCCTGCGCGGCCCGGGGGATGTCAACGTTGCTGACGGCGTCGCGGTAGTCGAAGGCGATCATGGTGACGCCTTCCGAGGGCGTCCCGACGCGGCGGCCGGCGAATGAAAGGCCGTTCTCGCAGGAAAAGTAGACGACGTCGAAGGAGACGCCCGGATAGGCGGCGGAGAGGATGCTCCGGGCCGCCGCCAGCTCCGCGGGCGCCGCAGACTGCGTCTCGGGGGGGGCGATGCAGACGCACAGGACGCGGCGCGACCGCGAGATCTGGCCGCAGAGACGCTCCGCGCGGCGGCGATACTTCTCGCGGACGGCCTCGTAGGACGCCCCCATCGAGACGTCGGCGAAATCATGCGGATGGCGCAGCCCCGTGCGCCGGTTCTCGTATATGCCGAGTCCGTTCTGCTTGGGGTTGGGGCAGACGTACTTGAAATCCTCCCCTTCCAGCCAGCCGGCGAAGCGGGACGCTATGAGCGCGGCGCGGCCCTCGACCGTGCCGCCGCTGACCCAGTCGAGCGGATACGAGGCGAACTGGAGATTCGCGGTGCGCAGTGCCTGCGAGCACGCGCACAGCTGCCCGAGGCTGAAGACGAGGTCGTAGTGGGTCTGGTTCGCCATGGCGGAAAGTATGCCATAAAGCACATGAGTTTGTCAAGCATCTTGGCAACGCAGGGCGAATATGGTAGAATACACGGAAAATGAAAAGGGCTATAAAAGGCATCTTCCACATCTTCCTGCGGTTGTTCGCGCGCATGCGCGCGCAACGGTTCGACCATATCGTGCTGACGGGCAACAACTGCGAGCTCGCCTTCCGCTTCCTCCGCACAATGGGCTTTCTGGACGCGACCCTCTTCTGCTGGGCCGGATCGACGAAGATCGAGGACCTTCTGCGCATTTGCGACAACATCGACGACCTGATGACGGGAGAGCTGGAACCGCCTACAAAGGAGCGTCCGCTCTTCCGCTGCGCGAAGACGGGGCTGTGGGCGCACGGGCGCTCCCACGCCAGCACGTGGGCAACGCCCCAGCCGCCGGAGTTCGTCAAGGCCGAGGCGGACGAGGTGAGGTCGCGCATCCTCCACCTCAAGGACAAGACCCTCAACTACCTGCGCGACGAGAAGTCGGTGCTCGTGGTGCACAAGATCCGCACCGACTACTGCGAGGCCGGCAAGGCCGACAGCACGGCTCTCGCGGTGCGCGCGGCCATGGAGCGGCTCGGCGCGCGCAACATGACGTTCCTCGTGGTATGCGAGGACGCGGTGAAGGACCGCTTCCCCAAGAAGCATCCCGGCTACAAGCTTCGGTCCGTCGCCGCGTTCAACCCCGGCGACGACGCGCTCAACCCCAAGCTCGGGGACAAGCGCGGCTGGCAGCTGATCTTCGACGAGTTCCGCCCGAAGAAGATGATGAAGAGAAACAAGACCGCCCTGAAGTTCGAGCAATGACCACATGACCGGCAAGTACGACCTCATATTCAGCGTGGGCGACGCCTGCAGCTGCTCGCAGTGCCTGCGGGCGGCAGATCTCCAGTTCGCATCCTTCCCGTGGGACTGGATCGCGTTCCCGGAACTGCCGGAACGGGCCGAGCTCATGTGCAACGGCTACAGGGGATGGCTGGAGCTGGAGGACCTCGAACTGGTCCAGCGCGGGCCTTCCGGGGGCAGTGATCATTACCTCAACCGGCGCAACGGGGTCATCTTCAACCACGACTTCCCCGCGGGCGTGCCCGCCGCGGAGTCGTTCGCCGCCGTGAAGGAGAAGTACGACAGGCGCATCGCGCGCCTGGACAGGCTCATCGACGCCGCGGAGCGCCCCGTCCTGGCCGTGCGGCTCGAGACGCCCGCCAAGGCCGGGCATCCGACGCCCCTCGACGACTGCCGCCTTTTCCGCCGGCGCCTCGCCGAACGCCACCCCGGCAAGAAGGTCGAGTTCTGCCTCGTCTCCCTCGACCGCGGGCGCCAGTTCGCCGACCGCATCGAGGAGGAGCCAGAGGACGGGTTCCTCCACGTTGCCTTCGACTACGCGGATCATACGCCCGGCGTGCCGGACTACACGGTGGACTTCAAGACGCTCGTACCGTTCCTCAGGGCGCGCTTCTCCGTGAAGGACTACCGCACGGCGGAGGAGAGGCGAGCCTGGAGGGAGATGCGCCGCCGCAAGAAATACGAGAAGGCCGGCGTCTCGGGATTCTGGGGCCTCGTGCGCAAGCGCATCTTCGGAGCCTTCGGCAAAGGAGGGAAGAAATGAACGGGAAGCAGACCTCCCGGGGCCCGCTCGTGACCGTGGTCGTGACCGCCTACAACCAGGCAGACCTCGTGGAGCGCTGCCTCGACAGCGTGGCCGCGCAGAGGACCTCATTCGGCGTGAGGATCGTCGTGGCGGACGACGCCTCGACGGACGGCACGGCAGACGTCGTGCGCGCCTGGGCCGCGAAGCGCCCGGCGGTGGACCTGGAACTCATCGTCCGCGAGGCGAACCTGGGGCTCGACGGCAATCCGGCCGAGGCGCTTCGCCACGTCCGCACCCCTTTCTTCCACATCCTTGAGAGCGACGACTACTGGTGCGACGAGTCGAAGCTCCAGCGGCAGGTCGAAGCCCTCGACGCCCACCCCGAGTGCATCGCCTGCGGCCATTCCACCGAATACCGCAAGATGGACGGCGAGCTCGTGCAGGTGAAGGGCCGCCGCCTGAAGGAGGGGGCGTTCCGCGTCGATGACCTCTTCACGACGCAGTTCGTCCACCGCTCCGCCGTCCTCTTCAGGAACTTCCTCGACGAGATCTCCGACGACGACCTCTCCTGGATCGTCCGCGACGTGTGCTTCTTCTACTACGCCCTCTCCAAGGGGAAGATCATCTACTTCGACCGCCCCATGAGCGTGTACTCCATAACCGGGATCGGCACGTGGAGCGGCCTTTCCGCAGAGAAGAAGAAGGAGCGCCTCCAGTGCCTGTACTACAGGCTCGACCGCTACTTCGGCTTCAAGTACACCGCGAAATTCCGCCACCAGTACCTGCCGCACGAGGGCAAGAAGCTGTTCTCGTTCGCCGTGCCGTACCTCCGCAAGGGACGGCGGCTCATAGTCTCGTTCGCAAAATGGAGCCGCTCTTCACCATAGTCCTACCCGTCTTCAACGGCTCGCGCTACCTGCGCGAGGCCGTGGAGAGCGTCCGCGCGCAGACCGCCGGCGACTGGGAGCTACTGGCCCTGGACGACGGCAGCTCCGACGCGTCGCCAGCGATCCTCGCCGAGCTCGCGGCGGCGGACGCGCGCATCCGCGTGGAGACGCAGGCAAACCGCGGCGTGGCGGCCGCGCGCAACAGGGGCCTGGAGCTTGCGCGCGGGAGATACGTCACTTTCATCGACCAGGACGACATGATGCACCCCCGCGCGCTCGCGCGCTTCGCCGCCGCATTCGCCGCGACGTCCGCCGACGCCGTGAGCGCGCGAGCCGTGGACTTCCTCTCGACCGAAGGCGCGCGGCACTTCTGCGCCGCCGAGACGGCCGACGCCAAGGCGGCCGTCTCCGAATCGCCCGTGCGAGACGTCCTCCACCCCGCGCCCGGCGCAATGGGCGTGCGCGCGTCCGTCTGGGCGCGCGCCTACCTCCGCGAATCCATCTACGGCTTGAAGTTCCCCGACGGCGTGTACGGCGCGGACGACTGGGTGTTCACCATGCGCGTGATGGCCGGGACGAGGCGCCACGCCGCGCTCGACGATGTCGTGTACCTCCATCGCTCGCACCCGGACAACATCTCCGCCGCCATGCCGATGCGCTACATCCTCGCGATGCTCGGCGCGGTGGAGGCAGTCGCGGAGGAATGGTGCAACGCGCCCCGCGGCCCGCGCGTCCATCGCGCGGAGTTCGCGCGCTCCCTCGCCAGCCACGTCCATCTTTGGGGGATCATGCTCCCGTGCCTCAGGCGGCGCTCACGCGAGGAGCGGCGCGCCCTCGCGGCGGCGCTTTCGCGCCTGAGGCGCGAAGGCCTCATGCCGTTCACGTCCGCAGGGCACGCCATGCGGTATCTGTGCGTGCGCTTCGGCCTCCTCGCCCTTGTGCCGATCCTTTGGCGGAAGCGCTTCCGCAGCATGGCGAAGGCGCGCGCGAACCACGCGGAGGAGGTGGGATGAAGATCCTCTGCACAGTACATGCGTTCTATCCGGAGCTGTGGCCGGAGCTGGCGGGCTGCATCCGCAACATAGACGGACCGTTCGACCTAGTCGTGACGTGCGGAGACGGCGCCGACGGCATCCCGGAGATGGCGCTTCGCGACTTCCCGCAGGCGCGGATCCTCAGATGCGAGAACCGCGGCTTCGACGTCTGGCCGTTCCTGAAGGCGCTGGAGGGCGTGAATCTTTCGGCATACGACCTTCTGGTGAAGCTCCACACGAAGCGCGACCTGCCTGAGCCGCTCGTCTTCAACGGCATGGTATATTCAGGGGCGATGTGGCGCGAGGCGCTACTGTCGTTCATCAAGACCCCCGATGCGTGGGCGCGCAGCAAGGCGAGGATCCTCTCCGACGCGCGGATCAAGATGGTGGCGGCGGCGGACTGCATACTGCGCCGCCGCGACTCGCCCTGGCCGCAGTCGAAGGCCGGGTTCGACGCGGGCCTGGCGATCTGCCGCCGCCTCGGCGTGAGACCCGTCAGGCCGCAGTTCGTGGGCGGAACGATGTTCGCCGCCCGGCCATCCATATTCAGGCCGCTCGTGGGCGCGTTCTCCGCCGCGGACTTCGGCGACGGGCACGAACACTCCACCAGCACCATGGCCCACTACGTCGAACGCGCCATCGGCTTCTGCGCGACGGCGGACGGCGGACGCATATCGGACCCCGACGGACGCCTGGCGGCGATACGCCTGAGGCGCGGCCTCGCCGACGCCGCGCGGAAGGTGGGCCGCGCGGTCTTCCAGATAAAGCGCAGGGGTGGGCGCCGCACGGTGAAGATATTCAAGATCCCCGTCCTGTCATGGCGGCAAGGGCCCTCCGCTGGGAAGGAGACGGGCGGATGAAGAGGGTCCTCCTTGTGTCGCACGAGCTCACCGTGACAGGTGCGCCGAACTCCCTGCTGCGGCAGGCGAAGTACTTCCTCTCCGCAAGGTTCGGGGTGGACGTGTGGACCTTCAAGGCCGGAGCGCTCGCCGCGCGCTACGAGGAGGCAGGCCTAGCCCCGCGCATCGTCCCCAACAGCCGAGCGGGGCTGAAGCAGGCCTTCGAGGGGGGCGGCGCGCGCTACGACCTCATAGTGTGCAACACGATCCGGACGTACCGCGCCGCGGACACGCTGCAGCGATACGGCGCGCCGGTCGTGTGGTTCATAAGGGAGACGAAGATGCTGGACGAGGACCACTGGCTGAACCCGGACTTCGCGCGCGTGTTCGACACCTTCTACAACCTCTACACCATCTCGGAGTACAACGCCGCCGTCGTGCGCGACTACAACCCTTCCGTGCGCGTGATACACAATGCGGTGGCCGACTCCTTCAAAGGCTTCTCGCCCCCGGCCGGGCACATGCGCTTCGGCTTCATCGGCTCTTTCATGAAGGTGAAGGGCCTTGACCTTCTGCTTGACGCCTTCCGGCGCGTCCGCGCCGACTTCCCCGGCTGCACGCTCTCTATCGCCGGCGCGCCGCGCCTGAAGTTCGGGCACGCCCTCTACGCGGCGGAGAGGAACGCACCGGGCGTGATCTGGGCAGGCGAGGTGCAGGGCGAGGGGAAGGAGGCGTTCTTCGACGCCGTGGACGTCCTCTGCGTCCCGTCCCTCGACGAACCGTTCGGCCTCACCGTCCTTGAAGGTGCCATGCACGGCAAACCGGTGATCACGACCGACCGCACCGGCGCGGGCTTCGTCGTCGACGAGGCGGGCGGCGGCGTGGTGAAGGCGGGCGATGTGCAGGCCCTCGCGGAGAAGATGAGACGATTCGCGCAGATGGACCAGGCGGCGCTGCGCGAGTGCTCGGAGCATTCGCGGCGGCGCTATCTGGAGTTCGGCACGCCCGAAGTGGAGCGCGCCGCGGTGCTGAAGATGTTCGAGGAGAACGAGGGGCGTGCGCCGGTCGTCCGCGGCAGGCTCAGGCTTGACGAGAAAAGGCCGTTCTTCCACGAGACGCGCTACGAGGACGGGCGGAGGAGGTTCTACGCGGGGGGGCTTCGGCTCTTCACCGTCCAGGGCAAGGGCATAAGAAGGAGGAAGGGCGATGGCGAATGACGTGTCAAGCACAGTGGAAGGCGGATTGTGCGTTTCCTGCGGCGCCTGCACTGCGGCATGCCCGCAAGGTGCGATAGCGCCGGTGCCGCGCGGTGGGATGTTCGTGCCGCAAGTCAATGCCGGCAAGTGCGTCTCGTGCGGGCGGTGCATCGCCGTCTGCCCAGGGGCCACGACCGACTGCGGAAAGTACTTCGGCATACCCGAGCTCCTCGGGACGGACGCCCCTGACGCATACGCCGCCGCCGCCGTGGACGCCGCGCTGCGCCATGCATCGACGAGCGGCGGCGTGGCGACCGCCCTCATCTGCGAACTGCTGGCGAAGGGCCTCTACCGCCAGGCGTACGTCCTCGACTTCGACGTGTTCCACGGCCGCCAGGCCGAACTTGCGGCGGTCTCGTCAAGAGACGGCATCCTGAGGGCGGCCAAGTCGAAATACATACCCGCGTCGGTGGGGCGCGTGGTGGAGGCCGTGAAGGAGAATAGGATCGACGGCTCCGTGGTCGTCTGCACCCCTTGCCAGCTTCTGGCGATACGAAAGGCGATGGACGCCTGCGGCCGGACCGGGGACGGTGTCCTTTTCATCGGCCTCTTCTGCGACAGGATGTTCAACTATTCGGTCTACGACGAATACATGCGCAGATACGGACCGTTCACGTCGTTCAACTTCCGCGACAAGGACGCTGGCGGCTGGCCGGGCTCGACCACGCTTCAGACGGAGAGCGGCGCGCTTGCGGTGGACCGCTCCGTGCGCATGTCCCTCAAGAAATCGTGCAGCGTGGCCCGTTGCGGCTACTGCTTCGACAAGCTGAACCAGGCGGCGGACATCAGCCTGGGCGACTGCTACGTGCCGGGGTGCGAGGCGAGGGAGGGCGTCTCGAGCGTGCTCGTGCGCACGCGGCGCGGGCGCGACGCGTTCGCCGCCGCGCGGAGCGCGCTCTCGGCGCGGCCCGCGTCGTATGCGGCCGTGAAGGCGTCGCAGGGGCTTGCCGCCCGCTCGAAGAACCTGGAGAAGGCGATGAAGGAGACAAAGCTCTATTCCAACGTCCCCGCAGCCCCGGCCGGGACGCCGGGACGGGGACGCGCCTTCCACGTGCTCATAGACGTGGAGGGCTTCCGCAACCGTGGGGACCAGCTGATGCTCGACGCCGCCTACAGGCAGGTGCGCGCGCGCACGCCCGGCGCAGTCGTGGCCGTCCCGCTCAAGGCCTATCTCGAAAACCCATCATGGTGTGTCCAGCGCCGGATTGTGCCGCTCATGAAGTTCGAGCGCAAGGCCGGGCGGCGTCTGCGCCAGAGGCTCAACCGATTCCTGGCAGGCCGCGTGATGCACCGTTCGGGGTTCGTGTTGCCGGACGAGATAGACCTCGTCCTCTTCGCGGCGGGCTTCAACTACGGAGACCAGCTCGCCGACCTCTACACGCCGGCGAACATCGCAGACGAGGTGCGCTACTTCGCGTCGTTCACGAAGCCGGGGCGGAAGTTCGTCATGCTCCCGCAGGCGCTCGGCCCGTTCCGCACGCCGCAGGCAAAGGAGAAGATGACGCGCCTCTACCCGCACGTGGACCTCGTGTACGCGCGCGAGGACGCCTCGGCCGCGAATCTCCGCGAACTCTTCCCCGACGCGAAGAACGTGCGCACCGCGCCGGACTTCACATGCCTGTGCGAACCTCTCGACGAGCCGATCCGCCTGAAGGCGAAATCCTACGTGGCGCTCATACCGAACATGCGCATGGTCGACCGCACAGAGGAGAGGGTCTCGCGCGGCTACATGACATTCCTCGTGGAGCTTGTCCGCGCGCTTACGGAGCGCGGCGAGACCGTCATCCTGCTCAACCACGAGGGGAAGGACGACGAAGCGCTCTGCCACGAGATCAACGCGCATTTCGACAATTCACTGACGATACTTTCGGGGCTATCCGGCATCGACTGCAAGGCTGTGGTCGCCCGCGCGAAACTCGTCGTGTCGTCGCGCTTCCACGGTGTCGTGAGCGGACTCGTGGAGGGTGTGCCGACGCTATGCACGAGCTGGAGCCACAAGTACGGGGAGCTGCTCAAGGAGCATGGCAGGCCTGGGAACGCCCTGGACGTCCTCGACGTGGAGACGAGCGTGGCGAAGGTATGCGACGCCCTGGAGCGCCCCGAGAGCTACACCTCGGCGCCCGGCTGCGCGGATCGCGTCCGCGAACGCGTCCAGGACATGTGGGAAGAGATATTCGCCGAAGTCCCCCAGTGGGCGGCAGACTGCGCCGAGCCGAAGTACCGGCTTTTCTAGGCGGAGGCAGAAAGGAGACGAAATCACGATGAGAACCACAAACGGCAAAAAGGAACCGCTGTTCAAGCGCATCGTCCGGCATCTGTCCGAGCCGCTCCGCATCCTCACGCGGACGCGCTACGACCTTGTCATTCCCATGGGACGAGCCTGCTCCTGCACCCAGACGCTCCGCCGCGCGGGCCTGCAACATCTATCGCTACCGATGGATTGGATCGTGCGCCCGCGCGACACCGGCCCAGACATCCGCCTGAGGGCGGATTCCATCTGCGACGGCTTCCACCGGCGCTTTGAGCCCGAGGACTTCGAGCCGATCGAGACGCTGCCGATCCACGCGCACAACCGCTACTTGAACCGCCATACAGGCGTGGCGTATCTGCATGACTTCCCGAAGGACGTCCCCTTCGCCGAGGCGTTCCCCAAGGTCAAGGAGAAGTACGAGCGGCGCTACGCCCGGCTTCTACGGCTGATCGGCGAGTCGCGGCGCGTCCTGCTCGTCCTGGTCGACCGGCCCGACGTGCATTTCGCCACCCCCGACGAAGACTGCCGCTACGCAAGGCGACGCATGCAGGAGCGCTTCCCGCACGCGCGGTTCGATTTCGTGCACTTCTCGTACACGCCTGACCTGCCCTATTGGAACCTGCGCGAGCGCACCGCGGACGGCTTCACCGACGTGGCGTTCGACTACCGAGACTACACTCCCGGGAAGATGCTGGACTCCGTCGACCTCAACATGTCGGCGCGCTACATGAGGACGCGTTTCGCCGTGCGGGACTACCGCTCCAAGGAGGAGCTTGCAAGGCACCCTGAGAGATGAAGACCGCCCTATACACCATATTCCGCTGCACGAACTACGGCGCCGTGCTGCAGGCCTGCGCCCTCGCAAGGGTCATGCGCGACGCCCTCGGCGACGACGGCGTGGACGTCCTGAACCACCGAATGGACCCGCGCGACACCCATCTGCTCGGCAAGGTCTCCAACCCGAACACCCCCTGGTTCCAGCGATGGCGCAACAAGCGCAAATTCGCCGCCCGCCACTTCCATCCCGAACTCTTCGAGGTGCGCCGCGCCAGGACGATCCGCCTGATCGCAGATCGCATCCGCCCCACCGAGAGGCTCTACAAGTCGCCGCGCGAATTGAAGGGTCTGACCCCATACGCGACTGTGGTGGTGGGCAGCGACCAGATCTGGAACCCCGGCCTCAACCACGATTTCGGACACAACCAATACTTGGGGTCAGACCTTCCCGAGAGCCAGGACCGTGTAGCCTACGCCGCCTCTTTCGGCGTGGCGGAGCTGCCGGAAGGCTGCCGCGAAGAATACAGGACCGCCCTTTCTAGATTCCGCAAAATCACAGTTAGAGAGGAATCCGGCGCGGAAATTTGCAGAAATCTCCTGTCCGCCGATGGGGTCAGACCCTCTTGTTTCGCCGATGGGGTCAGACCCCAGGTGGTGCTTGACCCCACATTGCTTCTTGCGGACGACGAATGGCGCAAGATGGTGGGGTCTGGCCCCGCATCCCCCAGGGGGCGGTATGTGGCGGCGTATTGGGTGAGAACGCTCACGGCCGGGGACGTTGCCGCGCTCGAGCGCATAGCCAAGGACGCCGGGGCGCCGATCTGCCTGATGAGCGCAGGTCCCATGCCGAAGCTCGACTTCCCGCCGGAGGTAGCCCCGTATGTAGAGGCCGATCCATTCGATTTCGTGCGCACGATTGCCGCCGCCCATGCGGTGGTCACCGACTCCTTCCACGGGCTCCAGTTCGCCACGCTTTTCCAGAGGCCGTTCCTCGCGCTCGGTAACATAGGCGATGCAAAGTCCAACGCCTCGCGCCTCGTGGACTTCTGCGCAAGATACAGCCTCTCCGGCGGCGTCCAGGACATCGAGGAATTCCGCCGCCGCCCACGCCCATTCGCCGGATTCGCGGATTTCGCAGCCGATGCGCTGGCCGCAGACCGCGTCCGATCCCTGCAGACCCTCAAGGAAATGCTGACATGAGAATTGCCGTCTACAAGGACAACCTCTCAACCGGACGCGGTGCCGACGGCGCCGTGCGCAACTTCGCCGCCGGCCTAGGTGAACGTGGACATGACGTAGCACTCATGGAAAAGGCGGAGTTCTTCGCGCGCATCCTCGAACCCGAGGGAGGGGCCGGGGAGGACGACTTCGACGTCATCGTCGCCACAGGTTCCAACGAGATCGTCGACATGGACATGGCCGGCTACTTCTCCCGCCCACGTCGCGCCAAGGTGGTCCTGCAGCTGCACCTTGCCCCCCGCGGGTTCTTCAAATGGAAGCATCCCCTTCGCAACCGCCGCATACGAGCCGCCTTCGACAGGCCCGACGCCGTGCAGCTGCTCTGCTCCTCTTACGAACCCGAATTCCGCCGCATGGCCTCCCACCCCCGCATCTTCATCATCGGCAACTTCGCTTCCTCGACCAATCCTCCTCAAATTCCCGATTCTCAATTCTCAATTCCCAATTCCCATACGATCCTCTATCCAGCGGCCACCGTCAACCGCGTCAAGAACCAGAAGCTGCTGATAAGGGCCTTCGCGCTCGTCGCAGACGAATTCCCCGAATGGAAAGTGCGCCTGCTCGGAAAAGACACGACGTCCTACGCGGAGTCATGCAGGCGGCTGATCGCGCACAAGGGGCTCGCCTCGCGCATCGAGATCGCCGGGTTCACCAGGGGCCTGGCGTCGGAATACGCGGCGGCGGCGTTCATAGCCTTCCCCTCTACGCTCGAGGGGTTTCCGCTTGCCCTTCTCGAGGCGGCGCGGTTCGCCCTTCCCGCCGTGGCGCAGAAAGACCTGCCCGGCGTCTCGGACATCATCCAAGACGGCGAGACGGGAATCGTGGCGGATGCGTCGACGACCGCCTACGCCGCCGCGCTCCGCCGCCTGATGTCGGACGATGACCGCCGTCGACGCCTCGGCGAGAACGCGCGCAGAATCTGCACGGAGCGCTATTCCCGCGAGCAGATCCTCGATCAATGGGAGAGGCTCTTCGCCCAGCTGGAATAGCCCCCCTAATTCTCAATTCCTCTTGTCCTATCCTCCTATTGTCCTAGAAGCGTCCTTATGCTAAAATATAGCCAATGCCAAAAGTAGAATACAGAAAAGAGTTCTTCGACCGCAATTACGACGCTCTGTCTGCGTACAGGCGCGTGTGGAGGTACGCGCGCAAATACAAGTTCCGCCTGTTCATCGGCATCATCTCTGGGATGCTCACGGCCGGCACGCTCGTGCCGTTCTTCCAGATAGTGCAGCCGGCGCTGCAGCACGTAGAATCGCACGACAACGCCGTGGCTGCGGCGGAGCGGCCAACGCCCGCTGCCAAGCCGCCCGCCGGGGAATCGTCCGCCAAGGCCCCCAAGGCGAAGAAGAACGCGATCGACAAGGAGATCGCGCGCAACTCGAAGCTCCCCTCATGGTATCCCACGGTGGAGAGATGGGCAACGAAGTGCGGGATAAGCCTCCAGAACGAGAAGGGGGGCGTCGGCGGCGCGCTGGTGCTGATAGTGTGCGTGATAGTGCCCCTTGTGGCGTTCGTGAGGCTGGGCCTCATGTATCTGAACCACTATTGCCTTTCGTGGTCCGGCTCGCATGCCGTGGCAGACCTCAGGCAGGAGCTGCTGGAGCATGTGCAGAAGCAGAACCTGCAGTTCTTCGGGCGCGTGGACATGGGGCAGCTCCTGATGCGCATCGTCGCCGACCCCCACACGATCCAGACCATCATGACCACCATCCTCACAGAGGTGGCACTCGCCCCGTTCGAGATCGTGGTGGCCTTCGCATACATCATCTGGTTCGCGGCGGCCAACCACATGATGCCCACGCTGTGCCTCATCTTCATCGGATTCCCGCTCTTCGTTCTGCCGATACAGACCATAGGGCGCAAGGTCAAGAAATGGGCGAAGAGGTCGATGGAGCGCGGCTCGATGGTGGGCGCCAAGATCCACGAGGTGCTCACATGCATCCGCGTTGTGAAGAGCTGCAACACCGAGGAGTACGAGAACGTGCGCTACGCCGCCACGAACAAGTATCTGCTCAAGTCCACGATGAGGGGTCTGCGTATCGGCCTCATGGTGCAGCCGACCGTGGAGACCGTGGGCATACTGCTCATCTGCGCGTTCCTGGTGTGGTGCTTCATGATGGACATCAAGGTGTCGGACGTCGTGCCGATGCTCGCCCCGCTGCTCGTGATCTACAAGCCGGTGAAGCAGCTTTCGAAGCTGCAGGTTCAGCTCGAGACGTCGCTCGCGTCCCTCTCGCGAATCTACTCCGTCCTGGACCTTGACATGTCGCTTCCCGAGAAGACCCCGCCTGTGCACAAGACGACTTTCGACGACAGGATCGACTTCTCCGACGTCACATTCCAGTACGACACCACCGACCGCCCCGCCGTCTCGCACGCGACGTTCTCCATTCCGCGCGGCAAGATGGTGGCCGTGGTGGGCGGCACAGGGAGCGGCAAGACGACGCTGAGCGGGCTCCTCGCGCGCTTCTACGATCCGCAGCAGGGTGCGGTCACGATAGACGGGACGGACCTTCGCGACGTCGCGATCCCGGATCTCCGCCGCCTCGTGGGCGCGGTGATGCAGGAGACGCTCCTATTCAACGACACCATCGAGGAGAACATCCGCTACGGCACCCCAAACGCCACGCACGAGCAGGTTGTCGCTGCCGCGAAGATGGCGAACGCGCATGATTTCATCATGGCCCAGCCCGAGGGCTACGGGCGCATCGTCGGCGAGAAGGGCTTCGTGCTCTCCGGCGGCGAGCGCCAACGAATCGCCATCGCGCGAGCGATCCTCCGCAATCCGCCGATACTCATCCTGGACGAGGCCACGAGCGCGCTGGACACCGTCACCGAGCGCCTCGTGCAGGACGCGCTCGCGAACCTCATGAAGAACCGCACCGTCCTCGCCATCGCCCACCGCCTCTCCACAATCCGCGACGCGGATCTCATACTCGTGATGGACAACGGCGTGATCGTCGAGCGCGGCTCGCACGACGAGCTCTACGCCGCCAACGGCCTCTACCGCCGCCTATGCGACATGCAGCATCAAAAGTGACAGACCTAGGGATCGAACCTGAGCCGCCAGGACCCGACATTCTTGAGAATCGCCGTGCCGCAGGGTACGCCGTTCACCACAACGCCGCCAACCGTGACCCGGATCTTCTTCTGTTTGTCGCCGCTGGAGGCATAGACGTTGAAGGATCCCTTGAAGATCGCCGTCTTGTCGTCGAATGCCACCTTCAGATCCGAGATACCCTTCGTTCCCATCCATTTCTTGCCCTTGACGACAAGCTTGTCGCCAGCAGGAGAAACCACCACCAGCTTGCCTGCCACCTTGGCACCGACGTCGAACCCGTCGATCCGCAGTTTCATCGCCGCCGGGACGGCGCCGAAACCCGGCTGGGCGGCGAACACGGGTGCAGTTGACCATTGGGCCGTGAAACTGGCAGGCCGTCCGCTTGCAACCCAGCGCGACACACCATCGATGGTCTGCAGACTGCCGTTTGAGAACACCAGGCGGAATGAGTACTCCCCCTTCTTCGCCATAACCGGAACAATCACCTTGCCCGCGTCCCCGATAAGCGCCAGGGAAGATAGCGATGCCTTGTTGCCATCCCCCAGCACACCCTTGATCTTGACCTTTCCGCGTTTCTCCACCGATATGGAGAAACCGGAATAGCCGTTCGCGAAAGCGCTGCCGCCGTTGTCCTCAACGTCGAACGAGACCGGCCACAAGCCGCACCGAAGCGCGCCGGCGCGGCTCTTGGCCGCCGCGTCCTTGCCCTTGAAGGCATTGCGAGCGCCTTGCACAAGATAGTTGGACGCGCCGTCCGAATAAATGCCGACAACCCCCTCCGCGCCGAAGGAGACGTTAGCCGTCGCCTGCGATCCCACCTTCGAGATCTTCGCCAATTCGCCGTCCGCCCCGTTGACCTCCCCGCGAAGGGACACGCTTCTGCCGCCCGCCACCTTCATGGTTCCCGAGACCTTCAAAAGATTGCTCTTTCTGCTCCTTTTCGACGTCTTGAACGTGGCGCTTCCCACAATGCAGCCCGAGGAGTCCGTCAGCATCGCGTCATACTGCTGCGCGGCATACCCATTGAGCCCGCCGGCGCAGGGATCCTTGAACAGATCGCTTTTGCCGGAGGCCTTTATGACCTCGATGTTGTCGATCACATACTCAAGGGCATGCTCAGGATCCGCCTTGCCGGGGGTATACGCGAAGCGCCCGGCCTCGCGGCCGTTGGGGGCGATCACGACGATGGTAGGATAGGCGACGCGCCTGTAGGTGGTGGTGGGGGCCTTGGCGTAGACGGCCAGGTTGGTCTGGCCAGCCGAGATCTGGACGAGGACGTTGTTGTTCACCGTGGTCGCGGCGTTATGGCTATGCATCCTGTCCTGGTACTTCAAGCGCTTGATGTGCTCCTCGGCGATCTGCTCGGGCGTCCAGTCGCCGATGCCGTTGTCGGCCCGGTACTGCGGATCCCACAGCCAAGTCCACATCGAATGTCCGTCGCGGTAGGGGAAGTCGAGGGCCGCGAGGTAATATCCGTTCTTCTCGACATACTGCGCAAACCCGTCCTTCAGCAGCGCATGCTTCTCAAGCGCCTGGCAGTTCGGGCACCACCAGAAGCCTGCGAACATCAAAAGCGTGAATCTGCCCTCGGCCTTTGCCCTTTCAAGCGCCCCCTCGTAGTTGAACGTCCATTGCCCTGCTTCGACCTCGCTCCATTTCGGCACGAGCGGCGACGGCCCTACTCTGTAGGGATATGCGTCCGGGGAGAAGTCCGGGGACCAGTCTCCCGAAGCGGCAGGCGACAAAAGCGCCAAGAGGCCTATGGCAAGCAGTCTTTTCATCTTCATTTTGGAACGATGCGGTATGGAAGCGGTTCGTTCTTGTTGAGGAGCGCGACGGCCACAAACGTCTCTGCGGCGAAGGCCAGGACGGCGAGGACGGTGAACCAGCGCCTTAGGCGCGGATTCTCCTCCGCGAGCAGCATCTCGGGCAGCATCAGGAATTGCGGCGCGGCGAAGTAGAAGTTGATGCGCTTCATGAGGGGGACCGTCGCAGAGAACGAAAGCGCCACCGTCCCCATGACCGTCATCCAGTACCAGCAGCGGAATAGCGGATTCCCCTTTTGCGCACGCTCGTAGTACCACGCCCCCGCTACGATGAAGCAGATGTTTAGGAGGAAGAATATCCACTCAAACCCCTCTTTGGCGTAGCGGGAGTCGAAATACCGCACATAAAACCCGGCGCCTACATGCGGCAGGACGAAGCGAAGCGCAGGTTCGGCCACGAAGGACGCGGCAAGCGCCGCTAGGACCACAAGCGCCGCCCAGGCCGGACGGATGCCGATTCGGGCCAGCAGCCAGCACGGGACGGCCAGAAGCACGGTTCTGTGGAACAGCGCTCCCGCGGCCAAGATCAGCAGGAATCTCCACGGGCGGCGGTCGAACGCGTATGTGAGCGCCACAAGCATGAACCCTATCGCAAGATACTGGCGCACGATGTTCAGCGAAAGGAAGTAGTTGCTCGTTGCCACGTAGAAGTACACCGCTAGGGCCGGCGACCGGCTCTGCCGCCAGATCGCGGTGAACACAAGCCAGCCCGCCAGAAGGGACGTGGCCACGATGACCCAGCGGAACGACCCGCCGAAGAACACAACCGCCTCCTGCAGCGCCCGGTAGCCCGGCTCCATCGTGCCGCATATCGAGAGCCAGTGCCGAGCCTCCTCGATCGGCGCGTTCACGAGGGGGCGATGCACCAGACCGTCGATCAGCGGACGGAACAGCCTCTCCGCGAGCTCCTCGCCGCCGCCGCCGCGCGCCCACTCCACGGCAGTGAAGGTTGGCAGGTACGTGAAGTCCAGATCGGTCCCCACACCCCAGCGCGCCGCCGCGACGAGCGTTAGCGGAAGCGCGCTCGCGACAATCCACATCCTGCGGCGCGCCCGGTCGCGGCCCGCCATCCAGGCGGCGAAGCAGGCGAGCGCCGTTGCAACGGCGTAGACGATCATGCCGACGCCTCCTCGCCGGACGGCGGCAGAACGAACGGCTTGAAGAGGACATGCCTCTCGCGCGCCTCCGGCGGCGGAGGCGTCATGAAACCAGGGCCGTACAGGCGGCGCATGTATCCATCGAGGTCTTTCGGCACCCTCCTCGTGGCCCCCTCCCACTCCGCGTCGACGCCCTCGCACAGATCGGCGCGGCGGGCAAGCTCCCCGTAGTAGTGGCGGCGTCCTACTGGTATGGTGACGTACTCGCTCGAGCCGTCGCGGCAAATACCGTTCCAGCGGTCCCAGAGGCGCGTCCAGAAGTCAAGCGACGCGAACGCCGTGAAGAAGCCTATCGTGCACTTCAGGCGGAACACGCTGGACATCCCGGCGTTCTCGTCCGCCCATCTGCGCACATGCCGGCGCTCGTGGAAGAACTTGCGGCAGGAGTACAAAAAGCCGAGCGCCAGTGAGCCGAAGCCGTGGAAGGCGCGGAGCAGCCTGTTCGACGGAACGCTCTCAACGATGAAGACGTCCACGAACGCGCCGCACTCCTCCTGGCCATTCACAAAGTCCTCGCGCGTCCTCACGCTGGTGCCTTTCAGGCGAATGCGCCCGAACGCGAGACCGTGGCCGGGCGTCTCGGGTGTGTGGATCCAGTACTTTGAGCCGAATCGGCCGCGGAACAGGGGGATGAAGCGGTCGTAGTCTGCGCGCGGGAGGTTGAGATCCACATCGTCATCCCAGGGGATGAAGCCCTTATGGCGGCGTGCGCCAAGGGCCGTGCCGCCGCCGAGGGTGTAGGCGAGTCCATTCTCGCGGCAAACGGCATCGACATCCGCCACGATGCCCGCGAGGACCAGCTGCAGGCGGCGCAGGTCGGCGTCAGAGATCTCGATTGCCTCGGACGATCTCAGACGCTTGAAGGCGTCAAAGGTCGAAAGCCCCATCCGACCGCCTCATTCTTCGTCCGGCGGGACATAGTTCTCCGAAAGCCATGACTCCGCGGCCGATACGCTCTTCCACTTCTCGCCCGTCACGTTCTCATACGCATCGGCCGCGACTTCGACAGCCACTGGGTTGGACTTGTCGGTGATCACATTCACTATAACCTGCACAGCGGCCAGTTCGTCTATGCCGATGAGCTCGTTCGCAACGTTCTCCGCCATCTCCTTGTCGGCGAGCGCCTTCAGGGCGAGTTCTATCACCCCAGCCTTCTCGCCGTCGTTCTCGATCTCCTGAAGCGCGTCGATCCAGTTGTCCTGGGCGCTGTCCGCGACTTCGGCGTCGCGGTCGGAAAGATACGGGGTGAGCTCGGCAAGGCCCTTCTCGCCGAACCAGCCAAGCGCCTCAACGGCGGCGGCGCGGACCTTCGGGTTGGGCGAGCGCACGGCCTTTACGGCCGTCTCGCGTGCGAGCTTCACGTCATCGCGGTCCACGGCTGCCGCCGCGGCGCGCATCAACGCCTGGTCTGCGGGGGGGTATGGCTTCCCGTCGTCATCGCGGAACACGCCGTCGTCCATGTCGCCGCCAATGCGCCCTATCACGCCGTTCGTGGCCACGGTGCGCATCTCGCGCATCTCCTCCGGGCGCACGCCGCTCTGAACGTCCAGCCTCTGCTCCCTCATCCTGACGGCGCTCCTGGCCGCTCCGCTTTGCGTCAACAGCGGCTTCTTCACCTTCTGGTTGGCGGGTTCAGGCTCGCCGTTCGTCCCCGCGCCTTTTCCGGCAAGGCAGAACCAAGCGACCGCCGAAGCGATGGCCGCTAGCGCAATGACCGCGAAAATGATCTTCTTCTTCATGCCTTCATCCTTTCTAAGGTGATTCCATCATCTGCCCACCGCCAAACCGACCCATCCCGGCACGTAGACCTCGGCTCCCTCGGCGATGGCTATCTCGTCCGAATCCCCGATCTTGCCGTAGACCTGCTCGTACCTTGCGGCGAACTCCCCCACGACCATCCTAAAGCGCGATTCCCTGCGAAGCCGCTCCGGAACGGCGGCGAGCGGCATCGCCGGGGAGATGAAAAGCAGTTCGACCGCGCTGGGTGCCTTGCCCGCCTTCCACAGGTCGATGTATTCCGCGCAGCGTCTGCCGGCAAGCACCAGACGGCCGACCCGCGCCGGAACGGACTTCACGCTCTGGGTGTATCCAAGCGCGCCGGCGTCCGGCATGTGCGAGTAGAAGTACCGTATCTCCTTCGGGGCGAAAAGCCAGCCGAGCGTGCAGCGGTCGTCCACAATCCATGTGCGGGGATTTTCGGATCCAACGAAGACCCTGTCGCCGTCTGTGCTGATGCTCGGCTTGGCGTTCCGCGAATCGCCCCTCCCGCCCAGATAGAACGCCACGAGAACCGCAAGCGAGACAGCCAGCGCGATCCCGCCGGGCAGTAGGTACCTACGGGCCTCCTTCCAGGGACGGGCGACGAGGAAAAACCCCAGCGAGGCCAACGGCAGCAGCCAAAGCGTCTTGACGTGCAGCAGCGGATTGAAGACGGAGGCGACGCCCAGGATGGTGAAGAGGGCAAGCGGCAACGGCGAGCCTCCGCCCACCGCGAACCTGACCAGAGCGGCGAGAAGCGCCGTCCACGCGAAAACCCAGAGGAACCTGCCGAGCCATCCGAAGTCCACCATGTACGTCAGATGGTCGCTTGTGAGGGTGGGGGTGACGAAAGAGCTCGTCAACGGCTGATACCAGTCGCTGTAGGCACGCCCCGCCCCGGTCTCCCCCCAGCCCAGCGGGGCGTCGACCATCATCCTGGGCGCAGACTTCCAGACCTCCATCCGCGAGACGTTGCCCTTGTCGGAAATGCGCGTGGAGATTCTTCCGATGCTGCCGCCGGCGAACAGGAAGACAGCGGCCAGGACGGCCATCGCCGCGAGCACGCAGGCGCGCCAGCGCCCCTCCCTGCGGAAGAGCCTGAAGCCCACCATCACGACGCCGGCCACGCCTAGCGCGACGATGCCGCCGCGACCGCCGGTCTTCACGAGAAGCCACAGCGACACGGCGGAGACCACCGCCCCGGCCGCCCACCACCAGACCCTCGGGCCATACAGGAACAGCCACACGCCCACGGCGGCGAGCAGCGCGAACAACACCGCCGAATGGTTAGGATTGCCGTAGAAAGGCGCAAAACGCCCCGGCCACTTCCGGGCATGAAACTGCCGGGCCTCCTCCTCCGCGCCATCCCACATGTCCACCAGGCCGCCTGGCATGGACGGCTCCTCCTCGAACTGCATCTTTATCTTCTTCCCATCCAAATTGAGGATGTACGGCCTCCCTTTCCGAAAGACGTACGACACCTTGGAGTTCGGCTGACGGACGACGAACGCATCGCCGTCCTTCGAGGCGCTCCACCCCGCAGCGCCCGCAAGGTTCCAGGACGGCCACCGCCGGCGGAACTCGATCATGCCGTTCGCAGGATCGTACATCCTGAAGAAGTTCGCCCCGTCCATCTGGACGAAGTACATGCTCGAGAAGCGATTGGCCTCCGCCTCCATGTCCGCGCCCTGCCCCAGGCACATCCCCGGCAGAATCAACAAGGCGGCAAGCAGATTTGCGCGAATCATCATGTCACTTCAACCCAAAATCGCCTTCCAAGGGGATACGCATGTCGTTCGGCATGAGCAACTTCCAGCCGCCGTCGCCGATTGCCATGAACCCTATCCCCGGATATTTGAACGACACGTTGGTCAGCACCACCGAGATCGCGTGCTCGAAGGCGCGAGGGAATTCCCCGCTGTCGTGAAGCGTGACAAGAGGCATCCCGCCCGCATCCTTGATCTCTATGACCACCTTCGGCCCGCCCAGGTCGTCGTGCCCCTTCAGCTTCTCGACGACCGCCTTGGCGAACTCCATCCTGCGGGCGGGCGGTGCCTCCCCGAATCCCACAAGCGCAGGCTCGTCCTTCTTCCCGCAACCCGCAAGAAGCGACGCCATCATTAAAGACAAGACCGCCAATCTGACAGGCATCCTCATATCAAGGCTCCTTCCTCTCTATCAACACGGAGAAGCCGCGCTTGGCCGAGGCCCCTCCCTCCACGTCCGCGAACCACGCCGAGCCTACGGCCAACGGCAGATCGCCGCCGCCGCTGAACGCGCCCGACGCATCGGCGGAACATCCGCCGCAATCATACCACCCAGGGATGACCACCCCGGCGAACTTAAGCGTGGCCTTGCCGGAGGCGAAGTCGACCTTCAGCTTCCCCTTGAATATCCCCGTGGCGCCCGCAAAGGACAGCGACCCGACAGACGTCCCCTTGGGGAAGGACAGCTTGTCGCCCGCCATCACGACATCCACCGCCGGAATGGGCGCAGCCGCACCGTAGCGCCCGCTCACGAAGCCGCCAGAGTCCGCAATGAACAACATCGCCGCGCCCGCGCAGCAGTCGTTCAGGATCTTCCCCTTCGCGTATCTGCTGCCGCGCACGTAGCATTCATGGACCGACACCGGCGCCGCCGTGTGCCCCCACCGCGCGACGGTGCCGTCAGATTCCACGACCGCGCGCGCGCCGGCAGGCGCCTGCGAGCTCGGCCGCACCTTCAGCGAGGCCGCGATGTAGTCCTTGCCCTTCACCTTGAAGACGGCCACGTTCCCGCACCCCGACGAGTCGATCATCGCGAAGGCGTTGCCCGACACGCTCTGCCCGTTGCCGAGGACTCCCGCCCAGCTGACCTTGCCCTGCGGCGTGACCTTCTTGATGCACACGTACCCGCTCCCCGTGCCGCTATTCACGTACTTCTCGATGAGGCTCACCGTGCAGCTTCCTGCAAACGCGGCGCCGGCCGATCCATCGCAGACGCGCATGCCGTCAAGCGACTCCAGCACGCCGGCCGACGGATCCGAAAGCGCCGCCTTCATCGCGCCGCCGGCCCCCAGCTCAAGCACAAGGCGCCTGACGCCTGACGACAAGTCCGCCCTGGCTACGCCCCCCTCGATGCCAGCCCACTTCCCGGAGAAGCTTGTCTTCGCGTTCGAGGTTCCCGTGTACTTCGCCTTCACCGCGTTCCGCGCCGTGGCGCTGAACTCCAGAACGCCCGCCATAGCCTTCCCAGAGGACCCGTTGGAGAAGACCGGCACCGTCGCCTTCAACACCTTGCCCAGCATGGCGCACCCGCCGCGCGAAGCGTCGTTCGCCGCCACAACGCTGAACGCCAGCGCGATGTCTGGGCCATCGTAAGTCACGCCGTTGCGCTTCTGCTCGATCGAAAACACGTATGTCTGGCTCCCCGGCGACTTGGCCGCGCCGGACAGCTTGAGCATCCCGTCCTCGCAAACAAGCTTCAAGCCCTTGGGAAGCGCTCCCGACACCTTCTTGAGCTTCGGTTTGGCAGCCCCCTTGAGATTGTACACCCTCTGCGGCGGGAACGCCCGCGCCGCGTCGAACCCCGTGAAGAGCGACACCGAGTAAGCGGTCTTCGTCGTGACCGGCCGCGAATACAGCAGCTCTTCGCGCGCGGAGATGTCAACCTCCCTGGTGAAGTCGTATTCGCCCACAACCAGCTCGATGGACGCCATCAGCTGCTCGGCCAGCGTTCCGCCCTTCACAAGCATCTCGCCGTCCCTGCCGGTGAACGTGCGGTAGTAGGCGGTGTCCTTCTGCGGCGCCTCGCCCGAACGGTTCCAGTAGACGGCTATGTACGGGAATCCAGAAGTGCCATCAGGCCGCGCGAAATGCGTCGCGTCGCCAAGCGAGTTGTTCGTCGTGTACACCATCAGCATCCTGTGCGAAGCCTGCCAGGCGAGAAAGTCGTCGCCAAGGCACGCGCGCTGCATGGTCTCGCACTTCCCGCAGGAAAGCCCTCCGAAGAAGACGACGAGCGGGATGTTGTAGATATCGGCCACCGCGCGCGCCCCAGCGAAGTTCGAGTTCCATTCGCCAAGCTTGATCCTGTCGTTGGAGACAGGCAGCAGCGTGGGCGAGAACGAAATCGCCAACGTCGTCTCGGAGGCCGCAATGATGGCTGCAACCATCACCACGCGCACGATGGCACCGATCTTCATGACGGCTCCGTCACTTCACCTCGAACAAGAAGCGCCCGGAGCTGTCGGTGCCGCCGCCGAAGCCCTTCAAGACCCCGCCGGACACATACAGGACGCCTTCGAACTTGGTGGTCCCCGCGCCGGAGAACGATCCCTTGATGACGCCGGTCTTCTGGGCCACTTTGACCTTCGCAAATTTCGCGGATGTCCAGACCGACTTCGCCGACGCATGCAGCGTGACCGACGCAGTGTCCGTCACGAGCGACTTGCCCGCCAGGCCGGTGAGCGACTGCTTGGCGTTCCACCTGGAGCCGGCCACATCATCGAACCTAAGCCCGCCGAACGTGAAGTCGCCGTCCGTCGTCCCGTCGCCGTAGAGCGCGAACCCTCCGTCGAAGACGCGGCCAGACACCTTCTTCCAGCCATACACGAACATCGCGGCCTTGTGCCCCTTCCAGTTTCCAAGGTGCGCGTTCACCTCGGCCTCGCTGAGCGAAAGGACGAATCCGCCGCCTCCGAACTTGTCCTTCGCTGCCACCTTGCCCGAGAAGGTCGCCTTGCCGCTCTTCTTCACGACCACGTTGGCATAGCCGCCGTTCGCCGCCGCCGCCGGCGCGTGCACTGCGCAGTTCCACGTGGCCACCCAAGGTTCGCCGATTTTCTCCGTCGGCTTGCCGAGAAGCTTCAGGCCGCCCCACGTACCCGTCCAGAGCGCCGCGCCGGGAGCCCTTGTCGCGGAGAAGCCGGAGGCCGACAGGCAGATGGCGTTGTCCTCGTTCACGGCAACCTCGCCCTTGACGCTCGTCGTCTTGCCGCCGCGGAACAGCTTCGCAGACCACTTTCCGTTTGAGGCGATCTTCCAGGTCGCGCTCGCCAACATCCGCTGCTGGCCGTCGAAGAAAACTCCGTTGAACTTGCCGGCATATCCCTTGGGGAACTTCGCCACGCTCAAGGTCAGCGTCGTGTTCGCCGAGCCGTATGCGTTCTTCGCGGTGACGGTGACCCTGTACGTCCCGGCCTTGGTCGGCGACCCGGTCACACGTCCCGTCTTCGGGTCGATCTTGAGCCCGGCGGGAAGGTTGCTGGCGGAGTACGTGATCGGACCCGTCCCGGCGGGGGCGGACGCCGAAAGGTCAAGCGTCGTCCCGGCCTTCAGGAACGCCGACACGGAAGTCGGCATCCCCTCGTACTTCGGCTTCGCGGAAATCGAGAAGGTGCTCGTCGCCACCGTCACGGCGGCGCCATGCGTGACGTTCGTGTCCGTGGCGCGGACGCCCCACTTGCAGGCGCCCATCACGGTGTTGGTCTGGATGATACCGGCCTCAATGCCGTTCGTCGTGACGGCCTCGCCCACGTAGTTCGTCCCTTCAAGGACGCCGCCGAACACCTCGTACGTGGCGCCGTCCACGCCCGTCCACGCGAGGTCCACAAGCGATGGATCGGCACAGACTGCCGGCCAGGCCAATTCAGCGCCGTTCTGCGGCGCATCCAATGTCAACTTCAACTCCTCGAAGGACATCGTCGCCAGGCCCAGCTCGCCGACCGCCGTGTTCTCGGTTTCGTTCGTGTTCTGCGCCGTGATGACGACCACATCCCCGACGCCGACGCCGATCGTCGTCTCGTCGGTCGTAAGCGGAATCGGATCGCCGCCGTTGATTTTGGCCGTCAAGGTGCCGTCCGCCTTTGCGGCGAAGGTAGCCACGCCGCCCTTGGTGGCGGTCCACTTGAGCTCGCTCGTCTCGTTCGACGCCACGGAGTCGCTCACGAACACGCCTTCGTCGTTGGCGGGCGCATACCATTTGTCGGAGGAGCTGAGATTCGAGAAGCCAGGATTCTCCTTCGAGAACTCCGCCATAGTCTTCTTGATGCGCTTGTCCTTGAACGTGACCTTCGCGGTCGTCGCGCCGTATGACACCGTGGAGCCGCTGAAGCCAGACGCGGCGATGCTGACATTCAATGTGTCGGCAATGATGCTCCCGTCTAGGGAAGCAGGGTCGGCAATCTCCAGGTTAAACGTCTTAGAGCCGTCGTTCGCATCCCACGCCAACGAAGCGGGGTTGAGCCTGTACTTGGCGGCGTTGCTCCCGGAGATCGTCACATTCACGCGGCCTGTCTTCTTCGACCCGCCGGAGCGCGTCACCGTGCCCGTCCATACGCCGAACTCCTGCGCGGTCGCCGCCTCGGCGTCAACCGCCACCACTCCGCTCTGCGGAGAAAGCGCGAAAACCGTCTTCTTGACGCAAAGCGCGTCGATCGCCTTGAGGATCTCGCCTCCGACTGTCGTGCCGCGCGTGCCAACCGGCCTCGTGGAATCGCCCCATCCCGCGTAACGGACGCCGGTAGAGCGTATCACCGCGACGACCGGATAGCCGTCGTCGGCCGCATACTTATAAAAGTACTTGTTGAAATAGTCGGGCGAAACACCGCCATACTGAGGCTGGCTTCCAGCGCCGCCCTCGCCCCACCTGTTCAGAAGCACCATGTAGAACTGGTAGTCCCTAACCATGGCAGCGAACTGCGCCGATTCCAGCGTCCTTTCCACGAACGCCGCGCAATGGCTGCATCCCTCGCCATCGCTTCTGTCGTTGATCATCACGAGAAATATTGGAAAGCCGGTGGTCTTCGCGGCCTTGAGGACGCCGTCCATGTTCCGCGTCCAGACGTTGGGCGACGTCCCCGTCCCCACTTGCGGCAGGGTGAAGGACATGGCCGCGCCGGCCATCATCACCATTGCGACAACAACCAATCTCTTCAGTGTTTTTTTCATTTGACTACCTCTTTTGGGGGTTGGGTTGACGTTTAAAATGAATCACCGTATCCGCTTTATGCGAGGGCCCTTCGCCGACTTGGAGTCCTTCAAAGGAATCTTGCAGTCTATCTTCGTCTTGTCGAACAGCTCGAGGAACTTCATGCGCGTCATTTCCTTCAGCATCGTCTTCTTCAACCTGTCATAAGCCTCCTCGGAGCTGTACTCCGGCACGATCAACTCCTTCTCCAGCTTGACCTGCGCCAACTCCACCGTCTCCTCCTCGTCATCCTTCTGGGGATTCCTCTTCAAAAGCTTCACCACATGCCATGCCTCCGGCGTCTCGACTACGCCGCTGATCTCGCCATCCTTGAGGCTTGCGCACGCTTCGGCAATCTCCGCGGGCAGCATGTCCTTCGTGAACTTGACGTTCGCCTCGCCATGGTCGTCCATCAAAATCCCGTTCGTCTCCGCGCTGTCGCAGTCGCTCCATTTCTGCGCGGCCACACCGATGTCCATCCCCCTCTTCAACTTCTTCTGTATATCTTCTATCAAGACGCGCTTGAAGGCGTTCGTCTCAAGAGCGGCCAGATTCCTGGCATGCCTGAATTTCACGAACTCCTGGACCTTGTCGCCGTCGATCTTGACATCCTTTTCGAGCACCTCCGTCCTGTACGCCTTCCAGTAGAGGGCGTTCGTGAGATTATGCTCGTAGAACGACTCTCCCGAATCAATCAGCTTTATCAGCGCCTCGCCCACCGTCCCCATGCGACCGTATGCCTCATGCGCCTTTGCCCGGTACTCATCAAACTCCTTCGGGGCAACGGTGAGCCCGATGCGCTTCGCCTCGACCGCGAACACCGCGTACTCCAGATACTCCTTCAAAAGCTTTCTGCACCGGGTCTGGAACGAGATCTCCTTCACCGCCGCATTTCCGGCGGCCATCATGTCCGGGCGGTCTATACCCGAGCAAAGCGCCGCAACATGCTTGCGCAGAAGCCCCCACTTCAACTTGTCGCCTTCCACGTCCACGAGGACGTCGTCGTCTTTCAAAGACGCCAGAATGTCCTCCGTCCTGACCTTCTTCGTCTTCTTTGGATCCTTCACCACCGACACGGCGCCTTGCTGCACTTTCCCGCCGAGAACCGCCTTTGTCAGGGGATCGGCGACAACGGCTCGCTTGCTTTTAGCCCCCCCTTGCTCTTTTCCGGGGGGCGTCTGCTCCGCGCAATGCGCAACAACTGCGAATGCGGCGGATATTGCTAGGATCAATGTCTTCATGTTCTTATTAACAATGGGTGGGGAAAGATTCTACCTTCCCCCACCCATCTTGCATACTTTGAAGTATGCCCTTGGAATTAGACCGTCTCAGACGACCTTACTCCTCCTCGACATAGACGCCAGCGAGCTTCATAGCAGCAGCCTCCGTCTTGGCCGAGGCCGTGAAGGTGGCCTTCCAGGTGCCGCCGAACACATCCGTATCCGCGCAATCGCAGAGGAAGCAGTTCTCCTCGCCAACGCAGGGATAGGTGCCGACGAACCAGCCACTGTAGCTCTTGGGCGTGAGGATCGGATCGCAGCCCTTGGGGTTCTTGCAGTAGCCCGAACCAGCCTTGGTGACCTTGAAGTTGACCTTGCCGAAAGCAGAGGCCCAGAAGGAGACCGCGCTGAGATCGATGTCGCCAGTGTCGACGAGACTGCTGACGTCCGCGTCCTCAGCCCTCAGGAAGAGGGCGGAATCGAGCGTGAGCGACTTGCCGGGCTTGACCGATTCCTCGAAGTCACGAGCCTGATCGAGGCTCTTGCCGAAGACGGACCAAACAACGAGCTCAACCTCAGAGGCAAACTGGAAGGACTTCTTGCCAGCCTTGATCGTGGCAAAGAACATGCCCTCGGAGTAGCAGCACTGACCATCATCGCCGCAGACCTCGCCGATGAGAGCAAGCGCGCCCTTGCGGATCGTGATCTTGCCAACGGTCTTGTAGTCAGCCTTGGCGGTGGAGACGGAGACAACAGCCTTGCCGTTGCCAGTCACCTTGAACACCGCAATGCAGTCGGTGTCAGAAGTACCACCACCGCAGTTCTCGCACTCCTTCCAGCCAAAGCCAGCAGCCTGGGCCGCGAAGGTCATCGCTACGGCAGCGGCAGCAATCATCAATTTCTTCATTTGTTTGTTTCCTTTTGCTTTCTCTCCACTCGGTGGATTTCCCACCTCGCTTCGAACCGGAGTCTCCCGGTTGATCCATTTTCACTGGCGGTATCGTGCCACCCCACTTTGTTACACCCGCGTGAGCACGGTCGACACACATGTCATGCCATTCAGCCTCGCCTCGACGGTTTGAGTTTCGCATCTCGACTTGACCGATCTCCCGATCTCCACGCGGGTCAACTTCCATTGCGCCCGGTTTTACCTAGGCCCGGACTCAACATCCGAAACCCACCTGGATACCCGAAGACGCGAAAAGTATACCAAACCTTTCGCGCGCCGTCAAGGGTGATAATAAAAAAAAATCATTTTTTTTTCGCGGCGCATTCCACCCTTTTTTCATGCGTGTTTCCTGCGCTGCGACGAACTGGGGATTCTCTCCGCGTCGCGGTATTTCGCCACAGTGCGGCGCGAAAGGCGGAAACCCTCGTCGTTGAGCTTGGCCGCGATCGCGTCGTCGGAGAGCGGACGCGACGGATCCTCGGCGGCGACGAGCGCGCGGATGCGCGCCTTCGCCTGGGCCGGCGTGACGACGCCGGACTCCGTGGCTATGCCGCTCGCGAAGAGGCTGCGCAGCTCCACGGTGCCGAACGGCGTCGTCATGTACTTGCCGTTCACCGCGCGCGAGACGGTCGAGTCGTCGAGCCCGACGCGCTTGGCGATCTCCGACTGCGAGAGCGGGCCGAGCCCCTCCTTGCCCTTCTCGAAGAATCCGGGCTGCGCGTCGATGATCGCCTGCGCAACCCGGCGCAGCTTGTCCTGCCTTTCGTCGAGGAGATCCTCCAGCATCTCGGCGTCGCGCACATAGCCTCGTATCGCGGCGCGCGCGTCCGCAGGGAGCGAACTGTCGTCCGCCATGCTGCGGTAGGTGCGCGAGATGACGATCTTCGGAATGGCGCCGTCGGTGACGACGGCGCGCCATCTGCCGTTCTTCCTCACTGCGTGGATCTCCGGGTAGATGTACTGGGGCTCGTCGGGGCCGACATGCCGCCCGACGCCCCCGCCGGACGCGTCCAGGTGCTGCAGGGCCGGCCTGCGGCTGAAAAGCCTGAACTCGCCCTTCAGCGCATTCCACTCCTCCTCCGACAGGCCCAGCTCGGCGCGGACCTTCTCGAAGCGCCCCGCGACGAGATCGTCGAGGTGATGCTCGACCACGGCGCGCACTTCGTCCTCCCAGGGCGAGTCGTCGAAGCGGTCCATCTGCGCAAGGAGGCATTCGCGGAGGTCGCGCGCGGCGATGCCGGGCGGATCGAACGTGCTGCAGATGCGCCTCTGCACGGAGAGGAGCGTCCGCTCGTCCACGTGCGACGTCATCACGATGTCCGGGATGGAGCCGACGAAGTAGCCGCTGTCGTCAAGGTTGCCCAGCACAATCACTGCTGCGGCCCTCTCCTCCTTCGAGAAGTCGGATGCGAAGACCTGGCGGAGGAGATGCTGGTCAAGGGTCTCCTCCGCGACGAGGGAATCGAACAGGTACTGGCGGCGCTCCTCGCGGGCGGCGTCGGCCTTGCTCCCGTTCTCGCGCACGCTTGCGAGGCGCCGTTCGTCGGCGTCGTCGGCCGGGGCCGACTCCATGTTGCCCATGTACTCGGCCGTCCGCCCGTCCTCGGACGAGAGGGTGCGCGCGGCGGCCTCGCCGTCCGGCGCGAAGTCGAGCGGCACGTCGCTGTCCGCCGCGGACTTCCCGCCGGGGGGATCGCCCACCACGGAGGACAGCACCGGCTCGTCGCGCCACCTCACGTCCTCTATCGCCGGGTTCGCCTCCAGCTTCTGCCTGAGCTCCGCGCGCAGATCCTGGACCGTGGCCTGCAGAAGACTAGACGCCATGTACTGCTGTGGCGACATCTTCTGCGCAAGGCTCGGCACCTGCGCCATGCTGTAGTTCATCTCCGGCATGGGTGGTATTTTACCATATATTGGCCGAGGATGGACGGGGGAACGTCGAGAATTAAATCGGCGGCTTCGCCGCCTGTAAATCGGCCGCCTTCGGCGGCCTTTAAATCGCCGCTTCGCGGCTTTAAAGTGAAATGACGCTTCATCTTTTAAAGGCGGCGAAGCCGCCGATTTAACAATTTAAAGGCCGAAGGCCGATTCAACCTACATCAAAGGTCTCGCCTCAATCAAT
>CAMOHV010000002.1 GCA_946615275.1 uncultured Verrucomicrobiota bacterium
AGATGAAGGAGATTTTCGGATAATGCCGCTCATCGCCTATCTGCTCGCATTCCAGAAGAAGCTCGCCGCCTCGGCGGCGCGCTTCCTGATCGCGCTATGGTCGCGGCAGACCGGCAAGGGTTTTACGACGTCCTTCATCGCCTCGCGCGGCGCGATGACTGAGCCACGGTCGAAGTGGCTCATCGTCGCGCCCACCGAGCGCCAGAGCCTCGAGACGCTCGACAAGTGCAAGGACTGGATCAAGGCCGCCAACCTCTCCGCCGCCGAGAGCGAGGAGGAGTTCGACGCCCTGGAGAAAGGCGCGAAGGTCAAGGCGAAGATAATAGAGCTGCCGAACGGGTCGAAGATATATGCGCTCCCGGGCAAGCCCGCCTCGCTGCGCGGCTTCACCGGCTACCTCATCCTCGACGAGTTCGCGTTCTTCGAGGACGAAGACGCAGTCTGGAGGGCCGTCTTCGCCGTCATCACAAACCCGATGGCGTCCATCAAGCGCATCATCATCACATCGACGCCGAACGGTCAAGGCGACAGGTTTCACAAGCTTGTCGAGGAAAACTTTCTTGCGCCCAACCCCAGGCGCCGCGTGAAGTGGGAGGTGCAGAAGACGACGATCCACGAGGCGGCGAAGGAGTGGGAGGCGGCCGGCAAGCTCGGCACTGTCGTCGACGAGACGACGGGCGAGGAGCGCCCGAAGACCGCCGAGGAGTACGTCGAGGAAATCCGCGAGGCGTTCGACTGCCCCGAGGCGTGGCCCCAGGAGTACGAGTGCGAATTCCTGGACGCGAGCGCGAACCTGCTCAGCTTCGACATGATAACCGCCGCCGAGAGCGTGGAGGCGACGGAGCACGGCTTCGACCCCGACGAGCCGGGCGAGTTCTACGGCGGCTTCGACTTCGGCGGCATCTCCGATCCGTCCATCTTCTGGCTCGCCAAGAAGGTCGTCGAACGCGGCGCGGACGGCAAGCCGGTCGAGAAGCTCGTCACGCGCGACGTGATGCACATCAAGGGGCTCGACACCGGCGAGCAGCTTGACGCGGTGCGCACCCGCATCGACAAGTGCGTGCGCGTGTGCGTGGACTACACCGGCCCCGGACGCGGCTTCGGCGACGTCGCCGCGAACGGCATCCCCGGCACGGACTTCGGCGGCTGGGGCGAGTACGACGCCGACCCCAAGAAGTTCCTCAGCGGCAAGATCGAGAAGGTGACGTTCTCGGAGCAGTCGAAGCGCGAGCTGTTCACGCCGTTCCGGCTCTGCTTCGGGAAGGTCTGCACGTTCATCATCCCGCACGTCGACTGGATCCGCCAGGACTTCCACTCGATGCAGATGCTGCAGAGCGGCAACGAGTTCAAGTTCTGGGCGCCTCGCATGTCGAACGGCCACTCCGACGGCTGCTGCGCCGCCGCGCTCTGCCGCCGCGCGGCGTCGTTCGGCGGCGCACCGTCCCTGCCGCCATACGCCGGCGAGGCGCGGACGGACTACGACGAAAGGACGCTGTGATGGACAGACTACGCGCAGCATACAACGCATGGCTGGAGCGCACCAACCCGCTCGCGGGGCTCTCCGTGAGCCGCGCCCGGAGCCTCTACGACGCCGCCCGCGCCTACGGCTCGCCGCGCCTCCAGTACACCTACGACGAGATCGAGCTCACCGACCCCGTGCTGCTCACCTGCACCGAGCGCCGCGCCTCCGCCATCGCCGGCATGGGCTGGAAGTTCCGCGCCCGCGCGGCGGCGGACGCCACGCTCGCCCAGGAGCAGCGCGACGCGCTCCAGATATTCGCGAACGACATCGAGAACCTCACCGAGGCACTCGAGCACCTCGACCTCGCGTTCTTCCGGGGCTTCGCCCACGTCCAGCCCATCTGGGACGGGGAGAGGGTGCGGCACGTGACCCTGCTCAAGAGCTGGAACTTCCTGCGCGACCCGGACGGCACCTGGTACTGGAACCCGGAATGCCGCGAGACGCCGTTCGGCCTGGAGCCGATCGGCCCGGACGCCCGCCTCGTGACGGTGACGCGCCGGCGCGCCATCGACTACCCCGCGCTCTCGATCCACATCCGCCACGCCCTCGGCGAGCGCGACTGGGGACGCTTCGTCGAGCGCTACGGCATCCCGCCCGCCGACATCACCATGGCCCCCAGCGCCACGGAGGCCGACCGCCTGAAGTACGAGAACACCGCAGACGCCGCGAAGGACGGGCGGAACATCGTGCTGCCAAACGGCGCGTCCGTCACGCGCGCCGGCGACACGCGCGGCGTGAACCCGTTCCTCGACTTCTGCGAGTACCAGGCCAAGCAGATCCTCATTCTCGCCACCGGCGGCACGCTCGCCACGCTCGCCGAGGGCGACACCGGCACGCTCGCCGGGAACGCACAGGAGAACGTGTGGAGGCAGATCGTCGCCCGCGACGGCGGCGTGATATCCGACGCGCTCAACCGCTCGCTGTTCCGTCCGTTCCTCGCCATGAAGTTCCCGAACCGTCCGACGTGCGTGGACTTCGAGCTGGGCGCGGACAAGACGCCGACCGCCGAGGAGGCGTTCGAGCACGGCGCAAAGGCCAAGAGCGCGGGCTACATCATCGCCCAGAAGGAACTGGAGGAGGCTACCGGCTACACCCTCGAGAAGGACGCCCAGCCGCCCCAATCCGGCCTCATTCCCGGCCTCGCCCGTGACGCGACGCCCGCCCCTTCTTTGCAAACCGCCCCAGAATCGTTTAAAACGGGCCGCAGCGAACCGGACGGGCAAGGAGAGGTGGAAACCGTCCCCGCGCTCCTAGGGCCGTTTTTGCGCGCCCTGAAGGATGACTGCAAACCGCTTGCAGACGCAATTGAGAAACTCATCGCGGACGGAATCACCTCGGAGAAGGCGAAGGAGCTGCTGGCGCACATCGGCGACTATCTGCCGGCAGACCCCGCGGCGGCGGCGGTGCTCGCCGAAGACACGGCCCGGCACTTCGCGACCGTCTTCGAGGCGCAGAAGAAGTTTCACGCGGAGGCGCGGAGAGGCGGAGAGGCCGAGGCCGCCGTCCCCGGTGAGCCGCTTGCGAACGCGATCTACAACCCGTGCCCAAGGTGCCACCGGCAGATGCCGGAAGATGATGTATGCCGCTTCTGCGAGGCAGAGGCACGTGCGAAAAAGGCGCAGAAGAAGTCTCACGCAGAGACCGCAGCAGCCAAGACCGTCGTTGCGGCGGCGGAAGACCGCGAGGCCAACGGAGAGTTCGCCCCCAAAGGCACAGGCGACAAGACCGGCGGGAAGAAAGACGCTGACAAGAAGGACGGCGAAGATGGGAACGAGGGATCTTCCGGCACCTACACCGCAGAGCACCGCGCGAAGATCGGGCAAGACGGCGACTATAAGTCGCTGGGGCTACCGTCGCTCCGCGACATCACGCCCGATGAACCGCGAGGGGAAGGCAAGACCAAGATTCCAGATGCCAGGAAGCGCATCGCCGCCGGCGAGACGGTGAAGAGTCCACTGGGAGACGAACTGACGATCGACAAACGGACGACAGACCACTGGAAACGCACGAAGAAGACCGCTGCCGAAATCAAGGAGCGGTTGCAACACCTTGACGAGGCCGAGGCCACAATCACCAAGCCGCACGAAATATGGCAGGGCGGCGGCAAGCACAAGGGCACGTCTTACATCCGCGTGGTCAAGTCACCGTCTGGCCGCTATGTCATCAATGTCGCCGAAATGAGAGACGGCGTTGTCAGCTGGCACATGAATGAAACGCATTACGATTTCTGGCGGAAAGGGAAGCTGCTCTATGTGCGCTGAAAAAAGAAAATGCGCAGTTAGGATCGCTCCCCTGCGCCGAGGACCTGCTTTCGCAGACCCGTGTCAAGGCGGCGGAACCGCCCGCACTAGGACCGATGGCTGCTGGAGTCACCGGAACGCTGCACATTTTACCACACCCGCGGAGGGAACGCAAGCATGAAACATAAGATTTGCAACACGGTTGCAGGGACGCTCCCGGCGGCCTGCACCGCGCACGAGGACGGCGGCGCCGGCGCGGCGCGCTGGTTCCAGACGTTCCCGCCATACGGTCGCTATCCCGTGGGCGGCACCATCAAGGGCGCGCGAGAGGACGCCGTTTTCGTGTTCGACGAGGCGGCGGCGAAGGCAATCATCGAGGACTTCCGCGCAAAGGCGAAGCGTGCGGACTGGCCGGGCGTGCTGGTGGACCGCGAGCACTTCAGCAACGACCCCGAGAAGACGTCCGACGCCATGGCGTGGGCGCGCGAGATCCGCCAGGGCGCGGACGGCTCCATCTGGACGCGCTGGGAGTTCACTCCGGAGGGCGAGAGGCTGTGGACGGGCAAGGTGCTCGTCTCGCGCTCGCCGCTGTTCCTCAGCGTCCCGGCGAAGGGAGGGCGCGAATACCGCCCAGTCGCCCTGGAATCGATCGGCATGACGAACACGCCGCACTTCCGCGATCTTTCAACGCTTGCCGCCGCCAGGGAGGCGGCGGAGGTAACAACACACGAAGGAGAAATCCAAATGGAAGAAATACTGAAGGCGCTCGGCCTCGCCGAAGACGCGTCCCCGGCGGACGCTGTCGCGGCGATCGAGGCGCTCAAGCAGAAAGCCTCCGCCGCGGAGTCCGCCGCAGCCGAGGCCGAGAAGAAGCGCGACGAGGCAGTGACCGAGTGCCGCAAGGTGCAGGCCGACGCGTTCATCGCCGCCAACCGCGACCGCATCGCCGACGAGGCGAAGTGCCGCGAGATCTACGTCAAGGACCCCGAGCTCGCCACGGCGATGCTCGCCGCGTGCAGGGCGCCCGCCGCCCAGCCCGCGCAGACGGTCCTCGCGGCCGCGCGCGCCAGGACGCCCGGACGCGGCGACGCGGACGGCACCACGGCCAGGCGCGACGCCGCCGTGCTCGACTACCGCAACACGCACAAGTGCAGCCATGCCGACGCATGGGCCGCCTGCCGTGCCGCGCACCCCGAACTGTTCGAAGACTGAGAAAGGAAAAACGAAATGAACATCGTAAAGGAAACAGCCCTCGTCCATCTGGCCAACAAGGCCTCGACGGACCTCACCGGCAAGGAGGGATACGTCGCCGTGTACGACGGCGGCGTCGCGCTCGCGGCGACCGCGAACCTCGCGGGCGCGCTCGGCGTGATCGTCGAGGGCGGCGAGACGGAGTCCGACGTGGCCATCGCCGGCGCGTTCGGCGGCACCGTGCTCTGCAAGGCCGGCGGCGCCATCGCCGCAGGCGCGAAGATCAAGGCCGACAACGGCGGCACCGTCACGGCCTACACCTCCGGCGCGGGCACCGTGATCGGCGTCGCGCTCGAAGGCGCGGCGAGCGGCGAGCTGTTCGAAGTCGCGCTCCGCACGCCCGTCACGTTCGCAAGCTAATACAACCAGGAAAGGTTGAAAAGTTGAAAAGTTGAAAGGTTGAAAGGAAAAAAGCAATGTCCAGAAAAGGAACCTACCAGCACCGCGCCACGCTCAAGAGCTACGCCTTCGGCATCGCGCAGGACCTCGCCGGCAGCATCGCCGACTTCATCGCGCCCCGCGTGAGCGTGGGCATCGCCTCGGGCTTCTACAAGAAGTTCGGCGACAAGAACGCGTTCCAGGTCTACCAGACCGCGCGCGCGCTCGGCGGCCCAGCCACGCGCATGCAGTTCGAGGCCGACGACGCCCAGTTCAACTGTCGCCCGAACGCGCTCGAGGCGCCGATCGACGACCACGACCGCGAACAGGCGGGCGACTCCGCGTCCGCCATGGAGGAGGCGCTCACGCGCGACCTCGTGACCAACGCCACCCTCGCACGCGAGGCCAAGGTGATGGGGCTCATCAAGAGCGCGGTCTCGGCGGAGGCCGGCAAGGGCGCGTGGTCCAGCGCGTCCGCCGACCCGATCGCGGAGATCGACGAGGTCATCCACGACATCGCCGTCGCCACGGGCATGATGCCGAACCGCATGGTGCTCGGCCTCGGCGCGTGGAAGGTGCTCAAGAACCACCCGGGGGTACTCGCGCGCCGTCCCGGCGCGGAGAAGGCCACCATCGACCTCGGCTTCTTCTCTTCCCAGCTGCTCAACCCGCAGATGGAGATCAGGGTCGGCCTGCTCTCGATGGACCAGGCGAAGCTCGGCAAGGCTAAGAGCGCCGTCAACGTGGTCGGCGCCGAGGTGTTCGTGTTCGTCGGCTCGGCGAACCCCACGCGCTACGACCCGTCCTTCGCGAAGACCTTCTCGATCGGCGGGAACTCGGTCGAGGACGTCTACACCTACCGCGACGACAAGTGCCGCTCGGACATCCTCGCCGTCGACTGGTCGGAGGACGTCCAGGTGGTGTCCAACCTCTGCGCGAAGCGCATCACGCTCTCGTAAGGAGGAACGGGGATGGCCTGGATCACGCCCAAGGAAGACGACCTCGTCACGTCCCTCTCGCAGCGGGAGATAGATTCCCGCCGCGCCAGCGGCGGATTCGCCGGCGACGTCGTCGAAGCCGCCATCCGCCGCACCGTGCGGATGGTGCGCGGGAAGTGCGCCGCCAATCCCCGCTGCCGTCTCTCGCCCGGAGAGGGCGAGATCCCGGGATCGCTCCTGGCCGCGGCGATGGACTTCTGCGCATACGACCTGCTCACGCGCTTCTCGGTCCCGGTTTCCGAGGACCGGCGCCGCAAGCGGGAGTACGCGCAGAAGACCTTCGACGCCGTGGCCAGGGGCGAGCTCAACGTCGAGGCATGGGACTCCGGAGTCGGCGAGGCGGAGAACGCCCCCGCCGCCCCGTCGTACACGGCGCCCGCGCCGGAAAGGATGCTCGACTGATGGACCTCGTGGACATCCAGCGTTTCGCCGTCGAACGCATCAACGCCGACCCCGTCCTCTCCGCCGCCGGCTGCAGGGCCGTGGTCGAGGACAAGGGGGACGCCTTCGCGGAGGTCAACGCCGCCGTCGAAGGCGGCCTTTGCGCGATCGTGCTGCTCCCCAGGTGGAGCCCGCAGTCCAGCGCCGCCAAGAACGCCGTCGGTAACGCCGACCTCGTCGTGAACCTCACCGAGATCCCCGACCTCAACCGCGAGTGCCATCCGAACGCCATGCACGGCCTCACCGCCGCGCAGCGCATCGCCTGGCTGCTCAACCTGGAGAGGGTGGCGGGCGACGCCTGCAGCGTGCTCGCGCTCTCCCCCCAGGGAATCCAGCCCGCCGTCCAGGAGGACGGCCGCGGCGTGGTCTATTCGATTTCCTTCGTGCAGCAGTACCAGCTCACGGACGCAACCAAGGAGTAATAAATGCCCATCAACAGAACTACGATCCTGCGCGGCCCCGGCACCGTGATCTACGGCACGGGCAACGGAGCGCAGACCATCTACGACGCGACCGGCATCACCGCCGAGGTGGAGACCTCCACCGGCGACGTGCCCTCCAGCGTGAGCGGCACGCTCGACCAGTTCAAGACCGACCAGACGGGGACCATCCGGTTCACGCCCTGCGGCCAGCTCTCGCCGCAGCTGCTCCGGCTGCTCTACCCGTTCGGCACGCCGACCATCGGCGCGCGCGTGTTCGGCGACGCCGACGTGCCGCTCGCGATCCACTCCGTGGCCGGCACGAAGGTGACGTTCGTCAACGCCGCGCTCACCACCATGCCGCCGCTCCGGCTCTCGCCGGTGCAGACGGCGTTCGGCGAGGCCGCGTTCACGGCCCTGCTGGGCCTCGGCAAGGCGCCGTCGGACGAGGGCGCGTTCTTCACGGCGGCGGCGGCGGCCTACACGGCCGGCGGCCCCGACCCCGCCGGGATCGTCGGCGTGCAGTACGCCGCCACCTACGGCGACCTCAGCATCCTCGACACGACCGAGGGCTGGACGGTGACGCCCGAGGTGCAGCTCGAGCCCGTCACGACCGACCTGCTCGGCACGGTTGACTACACGGTGGCGGGCGTCTCGTGCACGGCCACGTGCACGCCGCTCGGCCTCCCCGAGGCGCAGATCCTCGCGGCCCTGCCGCTCGCGAAGGCGCGCGGCGCGTCCCTCGCCGGCGCAAGCGACCTCGTGATCGCGGGCGCTGGCGGCCTCGCCGTCACGCTCAAGAACGCGACGATGCTGCGCGGCCCGCTCCAGTGGGGCAACACCACGCTCCGCGCGGGCGAAGTGGCGTTCACCGCCTACCGTTCGTTCAGCGGCGGCGCGCCCGGCCCGGTGTTCTCCGTCGAAATGGCCGCATAGGAGAGACGATGGACCCGGCGGAGATAATACGGATCAAGGAGCTGCTGCCCACGGACCTCGGAAGCGACGAGGTCAAGGAGCAGGTCGCCGCCGACATTCTCCGCCGGTCCATCTTCTCCGCCCGCATGGAGGACCTGCGCCACCTCGCCGCGATCCGCGACGTGTGCGCGGACGTGGTGGCGGGCGCGATCAACCAGGCGACCGCCCGCGAAAGGCTGCTCGCCAGCCTGGCGCGCATGGGGCACTCTCCGCTGGACGGCGGCGGCATCGCGAACCCGGCGAGCATCCGCCGCCTCGATCTCATCATCGACACGCAGCGGCAGATGGCGGCGAGCGTCGCCAACATGGCTGCGGAGACGCCGGCCACGCTCGAGGAGTGGCCCGCCCATGAGCTTGTCAGGTTCGTGGGCCGATCGATGCCGCGCGCCGACTGGCCGCAGCGGTGGCAGTCCGCCGCCGAGGCCGTGGGCTACGAGGGCGTCGCGCGGCACACGGCGCGCATGGTCGCGCTCAAGTCCTCTCCGATATGGAAGGCCCTGGGCGACGGCGCGGGCGGATTTCGCGACACCCTTGGCAATCCGTATCCGCCCTTCGCGTACAACAGCGGCCTTTCCTGGGCGGACGTCTCGCGCGACGAGGCGATCGAGCTGGGGCTCGTCGATCCTGGGGAGGGCCGCGCCCCGTCGCGGTCGGAAGTCCCCGCCCTCTCCCCGTCCGAATCCGACATTGCCGACGCCGTCTCGCGCCTTGGATTCGACGACGACATATTCAGCGACCTTGCATAGGTGTTGCAATGCGCATTAGTGTGACTTTCCAGAGCAACTACGTGGTGGACGCCGTGATGGGCGCCCTCCGCCCGGAATCGCGCGCGGAGCTGTATTCCGTGGCGGGGCGCGCCGTGATGAACCATGTCCAGCGCCACATCCGCTCGTACATGCGCTCGAAGCACCACACGGCCAACAGTCTGGGCGCGCGCCCCACCGGCCACTACCAAAAGGGCGCGGCGGCGATCACCATGTCGGCGGACTCATCCGGCGCGGAGGTGCGCATCCCGATCCCCGGCATCTCGCGGGCGTACGGCGACGTCGAGATCCGGCCCGGCCCCGGCAAGCGCGCGCTCACGCTGCCCATGGCGGCCGTCGCGTATGGAAAGACCGTGGCCAAGGTGCGGGAGCTCGGCTGGAGGGTGTTCCGCCCGAAGGGCTCGAACTGGCTCATGGGCACGAAGGGCGACGACAAGGCGACGCTCACGCTCCTCTACACGCTCGTGGGCGGCGTGGTGCAGCGGCGCGACCCGTCGCTGTTGCCGTCGCAGGGCGAGATCGCCGCCACGGGGGCGGACGCCGTCCTGAAGCAGGTGCGGAAGGCCGTCGCAAAGGCGCGGCGGGGAGGCTTGAAATGACGATCACGCTCGGCAGCACCTACCTCGTCGAGGGACAGACGCGCAACTCCACCGGCTCGCCGGTGGGGCCCGCCGACCTGCGCATCGCCGAATCGCCGGGCGCCGCCGTCAGGGAGTTCGTCGGCGCGGACAGAGTGCAGCCCGAGCACATACGCTGCGACTCCGGCGTCGTATCGTTCGGCGTCACCCGCACCTTCGGGAGCGTTGCGGACGCGCTCGCGTACATCCGCACGCGGCTCGTCGGCGGGCAGCTGACCTCGGAGCCGAGCGAGGGACAGCTCAAGTTCGACAGCACCAACGTGTTCGGCCCGAAGAGCGTCGTGACGCAGCGCGTGGCAGCGCTCGTCGGCCGCACCGTGCATGTGGACTACACCATACAGGGATAGGGCTATGGCACGCGACTACGACACCAGGATCACAGTGGGGCTTGATGCAGACCTCTCCGGCGGCGTCCAGACGGAGAGGGAGCTGGATGCCGTGCGGAAAAAGGCCAAGCAGCTCGAAAAGGAGGCCGAGAAGTCCGCCGGCGGCATCAAGGCCGCAATAGGGGGCGTAAACAAGGCGGTCGGGCTCCTGCGGACCGTGCTGACAGGGTTTGGCGCAGTCGGGCTGTTCACGGGCCTCATCGGGGCGCTCGGGCGGCTGAAGGACTCCTTCGGCGGCGCCAAAAAGGAGGCGGAGGCTCTGGCGGCCGCGCAGAGCAGGGCCGCCCACAAGGAGGCAGTCGACGCTCTCGCGGAGAGCTACAAGGCGCTGGAGGAGGCGACCAAGCGCGCGGCGGAGGCGGCCCAGCACTCCAACGAGATGCTGGACATCTCCATGAAGAACGCGCGCGACCTCGAGGACGCGCAGCTCGACCTGGCAGAGCAGAGGGAGCTGGACGCGGTGGACGGCAACGACCCGGTCGCCCAGCAGCGGCGCGCCGAGATCTCCGCCCGCTACTCGCAGCGCCGTGGCGCCCTCGCCGCGTCGCGCGGCAGGGAGAACGTGGTCTACGAAAGGCGGCGTCTGCAGGGCGACGCGGACGCCAAGCGCAAGGCTGCGGACGACATCGTGCAGAGTCTAGCCGATGATGACCGCGTCATCGCGGAGGCGAAGCGCCGCAGATCGGACGCCATCTTCCGCAGCGACGCGGAGAACGACGAGGACGCGACAGGCTTCTGGGCCGGATTCGGGAAGAACCTGCAGAACATCATCTCGCTCGACTGGGGCAGCGTGGGCGACGCAAGGACCGGGGCAGGAGACGCGAAGCGCGCCGAGGCCAAGGCCGAAGCCGAAGAATTGGAGGCCGAGATAAAGCAGCTTGAGGAGCGGAAGGACGCCAAGCTCAAAGAGGCGGAGCGCCTGCGCCAGGAAGCGGCACGCGCCGAGGAGAAGAAAGATGCGCTGGGCGGGCAGATCGAGGTCTCCGACGTGAAGCGCGCCGCCGCAGACATCGCCGGCAGGCGCGGATCCGAAAGCGCCACGCTCGCCCGCGAGAAGAAGGAGGCCGAGGTCAGGCGGAAGGAGGAGCAGCGCGCAGCTGACGCCCTCGCCATCAGCAGGGGCAAGACGAGTATCGGCCGGCTCGAGAAGTCAAAATCCTCGGAGGAGGCGCGCGCCCAGGCCGCGGCCGACTCGTTCGCGCGCGAGAACGAGGACGTGTTCCGCGCCCGCAACGCATACGACATGGCCGTCGCGAACCGCGGCGGCGGATCCCGCGAGGCCAAAACCGCCCTCGCCGCGCTCCAGAAAGAAGAGGCCGAGGCGCGCGAGGCCAAGGCGGAGATGGAGCGCGTCGCGGCGCGCGTCGCCTCCACCATCGCCGGCATCAATGAGCAGATAAGGGCCCTTGCAAAGGCCGTGCAGGGCGCGGAAAACAGGCAGAAGAACTACCAGGCGGAGGCCGCCCCGGCGGATTGACACGGATGACGCCCGCGCAGAACACAGCCATCGCCGCCCGCCCTGGACGCGCCTTCCGGTTCCTGAAGAACGGTTCCCAGGAGTTCTTCCCGGGTGCCGGCACCCGCCTCCGCTTCGCATCCAAGTCCGCCGACGAGCTGGAGCTGGTGGACATCCCCGCCGGCCTGCTCTCTCCCGCCGACTCCGTCACCGTCGCGTACGGCAACGACACCGTCTTCGTCGGGGCCGTCGAGAGGATCGTCGACTCGCTCTCGCGCGGCGACGACCGCGCGCAGAACGTCACGTGCCTCGGCCCTTGGGCGCGCCTCGCCCGGCTCGTGTTCCAGCAGCAGTGGGGCGTGGCCAACGCCCACGCCTCGGTGAAGTTCTCGTCGCCGCGCGTGGTCCTCAACCAGTCGCCGCTCGGAGCCGCCGTCAACATGGCGGACACACTGCGCGAGATATGCGAGTTCGCCGCGCAGAAGTGCGGCTTCTCGTATTCGTCCGGAAACGTCGCCGCCGAGCCGATCTGTCTCCCGTTCGACGAGACGCGCGACATCACCTGCGCCGACGCCATCCGGCGCGAGCTGCGGTTCTTCCCCCGCAAGATCGTGCGCTTCGACTATTCCTCCGGGACGCCGGCGATACACATCGACGAGCCTGGCACGGCCTCCGACGCATCCTATGTGGCGGCCGTCCCCAAGTCGTCCCGCCGCTACGACTACAACGCCCACCCCGTCACATGCGTGGACGTCTACACGTCGGACGTCGACATCGAGTACGACGACGAGACGGGCGAGGCGTCCAGCGCGCTGCAGCACCGCCAGTTCTACCCCGAGGATCCCTCGCTCCTCTCCGGCCTCGACTGCCTTCATTGCTACATTCCGCTCGCGCCCGGCACTTCCTCCACATCCTTCGAGAAGCTGGAAGTCGAGACCGAGGAGATCGGCGTCGTGAACGGCGTCGCCAACGAAAAGGAGTGGTGGCGCACCAAGCACCCGCGCCTCCACGACGTCGCCAACTCGCAGCTCACTATCACAGACTTCGGATACTCTCCGCCGAACTTCTCCCCGCGCCGCATCACCAACTGCACCGTCGGCGCGCTTCGGAAGTTCGGCCTCCAGGCCGAGCTCGTGCGTTTCCACTGCAAAGCAAAGATCGAGACAGCCGACGATGTGGAGGACGAAATATACCTCACCATGGACTTCGTGGTGACGAACGCCTCCACGAAGACCTACACGCAGCAGGCGGGATCGTCGTCCTCGGCGTCGGAGGGACTGCCGGAGGGCCTCGCGCAGGCCCTCTACGAGCAGCGCGCCGGAGCCCTCGTCAACGAATGGATGGACATCCGCCTCGGCGACGAACTTCCCGCCCTGGGCGACGCCTGCGACGGCCTCGTGCTCCAGGAGATCGACGTCGACTGCGCCGACGTCACGGCGCGCCTCCACTTCGGGCAGCCCGAGCACGTCTCGCCCGAGGATATGCGCTCGCTCCTCAACGGCTTCAGGCAGCGCGGCTTCGCCTCCAACGCCCCGCAGCGCACCGGCGAACCGGACGAGGACGACGCCGCGCTCGACAACGGCATCCAGCCCGTCTCGTCCACCGAGTTCTGCCCGGGCGTGAAGTCAAAGACCACCATCAAGGGATCTGCGGGCAGGCCCATCGAGCTGGACTCCGCCAAGGTGTCGGACGGCACCATGCAGGTGCGCACGCTCACAATCAGGGACGAGAGCGGCGGCACTAGCACCGTGCAGTACCTGGCCACATCCGACGCCACCGTCGACGGCGAAAAAGACGAAAGCGAAGACAAACCGCCATCCTCGGATCCCGACAACTGCGACGATTCCCATCCAGGCGGCGGCGACTACGTCCCGGGCGCCGGCGGCCCCCCACCACCAATCGGCGATCCGTCCGTAGTGGTTCCTTCCGATGAGACAGGCGAATCCGTCACCTGCTCCACCTGTTAACCCCTAACATCCAACCTCGACATGGCAACATACAAAATCAAAGGCAAGCGCCATCTGCGCAAGTACACCGCTCCAGCCCTCACGCCTGTCTACGGCGTCAGCGGCGCCGTGGCCACCATGGCCGCGAATCTCTGCGACTGCCCGTGGGAGCCGGTCGAGCCGCTTGACGCCTGCTTCCCCTCGCACGCCGAAGCATCGCTTGACGGCAACGTGGCCGCACGCGACTTCTTCGACGCCGCGGCGTTCTGTGCCGGACACGCCGACGGGCTCCACCGCGTGTATGGACAGGCCGCGTGCTACGTCTTCACGCTCCCCGACGAGGCTGTGGGCGCGAGCCTCACGTCGCTCTCCGTCCCGGTCTACTCCGACCCCTACAACGCCGGCGGCATCCGTCTCGCCGTCCACACGGCGTCCACGCTTGAAATCCCGACGGACTGCGCGACCGCCCGCACAGGTCTCGCCCATGTCGATGGCGTCGCCCCGCGCACTTCCTCCACGTCGGAGAGCGGCGCGCAGACGTGGACCGGCGCGCACGCCACGGTCACGATCTCCCCCGCGTCCGCCATCACGCTCCAGAAGTATCTCATGGTGGTGGTGGCCCTCGAGTCGTTCGTGGGCCGCGCGGGCTACGCCGAGGGCGCGGCATACGCGATGAACGCGTTTTCGATAACCACCTCCGCCGCGATCTCCGCCGATGGCTGGACGGACGGCAACACCACACCCATCGACTGCACGGCGGACACCCCGCAGTCCGCGCAGCCGATCGAGCTCCTTGCCGGCGGCGACTCCCCGACGTGGATCCAGCCCCTCCCAACGCGCAACGCCGGCGATGCAATCCCCGACGCCACAGGCGCGGCGGCCTCCGAGGACGTCTTCACGTCGATGAGAGGGGGCGGCATGGAGAATTCGAGGAACCAGATAATCCTTGCAATCCCGACTTCCGAGGCGCAGGAAAGCGCAGGGGCGGCAGGCTACAAGGGCAGGTTCCGCGTGACAATATCCGGCACCGCCATACAGAAGGTGCAGTTCCTTGCGGACATCTCCCTCTATCCCGACAACTGGATAGATTTGTCGCAGACAGGCAGCAGGAGCGGCGGCTACGCAGTATACCAGTGGAGCGTGAGCCAATCCGACGGCAGCGGGAGCCAGGCGACTTTGATCTGCAAGGTCGCAGCCGTGCAAGGCGCCACGGACGGCGCTCGCTACTCGTTGATGATCGACACCTACAACACCACGCTATATGGCAACAGAGCTCCGTCCGGGGGGGCGCTCCCCTATGTATTCTCCACCACCTCCTATGCCGTGGAGGGATCAGCGGAATTCACGGCGTTCACCAACGTGCCGGACTACTGCCTTTGGCTGCGCTTCAGCAACGACGCGCCCATGGCGGCTGACAGATGCTCATCCCCCGACGTTGCCGCGCGACAGAACGCCGCCGTGGCCATAGAGGAGACGGAGACGGGCGCGGCATGGACGGTCACCATCGCGAGCATCCCCTATTCCGTGACTAAATCCGGCACGAGCGTGACGATGAAATCCGCCGACGGCACCGAGACGCTGGGACGATGGACGCTCGGCGCCACGGGGTTTTTCGACGTATCCGTGGAGCTTTGGATGAACAACGAATCGCTCCGCGTCTACGGAGCCGCCGCAACTCTCGGAGACTTCTCGCACGCGGTTGCGGCGTTCGAGGGTGGCACGCAGCCCAGCCAGGCGGAAGTGCTTGGAAGGCTCGTCCGCAATTCGCGGCGAAGCGTCGGCGAAATGATGTATCTCCATCCTGTCACCGCCGCGCTCGCCGACGAGCTGGACGTTCTCCGCCCCGTGCCGAGATTCTACCGCGAGAGCTCCGCGCCATCGCAGACCACGTGCCAGCCCGGTCTGTCCGTGTGGTACAAGCGCCCGTCGTTAGGTTCGGGCTACGATCGCAAATTCGCCTATAAAAGCGGCATAGTGACCGTGACCTCCGTCGTCCGCCCCGTGTTCCTGCAATACACGCTTCTCGCCGTCCGCGCCCCGGCGGTGGGCGAGGGCATGAGCCTTGTCCTGACGAACGTCGGCCCGGGGGATGTCGTAAACGGCTTTGACCTCCGCTTCGCCGTGTGGAGGTCCCCCGCCGAAGAGTGGGACGGCTCCAACAACGTCGCGCTCTCCGCCATCGTGGCCGCGCCATGCCTCTACCGCGCAGACGGCGCGGACGACGTGTCGTGGTCGGTGGACTGCGGCGGCGCGGCGTTCCCGTTCGGCACCCGCACCGTCCACGCGCACCGCCTCGGCGTCTCGCCCGTGGTCTCCGGCGCAATCGCCGCCAATCAGGAGATTGCGGTTCCGCTTTCCGGCGCGCTGGAAGAGGGCGACGTGCTTATCATCGCCCCGGTCGTCCTGGGCTTTGCGGATGGAGTCGGCGCCGGGTCGGTATATTTCGGCCGCCAGAGCGACCCTGCTTCCGCCACCACCGGCTGGGCGCGCTATGCCACGGACCTCGGCTGGTTCCCGAAGATCACCCTCGAACCATAAGGAGCGCAACCATCATGAAACACCCGTTAAAATTCCTTGCAATCGCCCTTGCAATTCTCAATTCTCAATTCTCCATTCTCAATTCCTCCGCCGCCGTCCCCCTCGAATGGACCGCGCGCCCCGGCGAGATCGCGCCCGCGCAGTTCACACGCCACCACGGCGAGACGCTGGAGCTCCGCTGCCGCTTCGCCGGATTCGGCGAGCGGCCGTTCTCCCAGGGCGCGGACATCCGCCTCTGGTACCAGACGAACGGAATGCCGGCCTCCGCCTGGTGGAGCGTCCCCGCCCAGGCGTCGTCGAACACGCTCTCCGCCGTCTTCGCGCCGGAGTGCGATCCCGGGGCCGACCAGGTCAAGCTCTTCTTCGGCGCGCCCTCCAACGTCTACGCCTCCGCCGTCCTGCGGCTGCGGCCGTCCCCCGGCGCCGCGCCCAACGTGCTGCCGCCCCCGGAGGGGTTCGCCGAGGCCGACCCCGTCTTCGCCGCTTGGCTCGCGACAGACCCATTCTCCGGCCTCTTGGATGCTGCCACCGTTGCCGGCATGGGGTATGTCAAGACGAACGAGCAGGCCGTGCTGGGGCCAGTGCGCAGGATTCCGATCTCAAGCCATCAGATGGACGAGCCCGAGAACTGGCTGGAGGCGTGGAACCTCGACTGGGTGAGGCTGGTGACGGGGTGGACGGATGAGTTCTGGTTCCGCAGCAGATGGGGAGGGGCTTTGGATAGCCTTGAATACAACGACGTGGTGCGCTGGGGTGAGGTGACGAGCCATGTCGGCAGCGTGACCGGCGATCTCGCGCCGCGCTCTTACGTGGACAGCAAGCAGTATCGGTTCCTCCAGTACTTCGTGGTGACGAACGTGCTGCTTGCGCCGATAGACACCATAGAGGACAGCGACGAGCAGTCCTTCGGCGGCATGGCGTTCGGCTACTACATGAGCAATTCAGTTTACTTCGTGGACGGCGAGGTGCCGACGTTGAAGTTCTTCCCGCCCACGAGGCGGTCCGCCTACTGGGGGAACAATGTCACCGCCGTGGAGATCGGCGATCCGCTCCAGGTGCTGCGCACCTACAACTTCCAGGCCGACGGCACGCTCGCCGTGCGCAACCCGTCCTGCATACGGTTCATGGACACGCTGGAGCCAGACAGCGGCTACGACACTGGGCGCTCGTTTTCGCTCCAGGACTACATCGACATGTTCAACCCGTCGTTTGTTGGCGGCATCCTCCGCCAGTACCAGACCAACCACGCCGACTATGTTGTGGGTTCGATTTCCGCTGATTTCGTCAATGTCGGCGCGGTGTTTTCCGCCACCCCCTCCGGCGTCGCCGCATCGCAGCTGAACGTTTCCGGCGGCATGAACGTCTCCGGCGGCATGAACGTCTCCGGCGGCGTCTCGGTGCCGTCGTTCGACGACATAAAGGCCAATGGCTCTGGGCTCATGCAGACGGTCGGCGTCCTTTGCCAGCAGACGATCGCGCCGGCGCTCGTCCTCTCCAACGTGGTGGTGCGCGGCCGCGCCACGTTCGACATGTCGGAGCTCCCGCCGCGGAAGATAGACATCCACGTGGACGACCAGCAGATGAGGTCATTCAAGGTGGCGTTGGAGAACCGCTGTGGATATCTGTGGGACGCCGCCAAGATGGACGCCACTTCGTTCAGCCGGTCCTCGCAGACATGGACTGGCGTGAAGACGAACCTCGTCGTCGATCTGCCACTCCCAGGCGGGCACAGGTACGAGGAGGGCGGCGTCACCAACACTGTCCTGGAATACCTCGACACCACGCTGACCTTCTACCTCACCACCGTGGCGCACGACGTCCGCCTCGACATAGGCTCGCTCAACTTCACCAATATAGGCGACGGGGACGGCGTGTGGGAGACGGTGTATTCCGACGTAGAGCCGGACGTGCGCGTGGTGCCGGTGTACCGCGAGACCACCACCACCACGTACAACTACGTCTACGACGAGGACGCCGCCCAGTGGGTGTACGACTACGACAACCCCGTGACGACCACGACGGGCTGGTACGATGAGTACAGCATGGACATGGCGTGGATGATCTCCGCCGGGACGTGCAAGGAGTTCGTTTTCCGCCAGGTGGGCGCGAAGTCCATGCAGGTGTACGTGCGAACGGTCTACAAGACATCACCGGCTTCAGAATGAAAGGAATACAAATGAAAAACATCATCGTCATATCGTTTCTGGCCGCAAGCATGGGCGCCTTCGGGTGGTCCCACAGGGTGCCGGGCCTGACGCCCCAGGACGAGGCCGTGGCCGGCGCCCTTGACGCCGGGCTTTCGCAGTCCGCCTATCTCCAGATGGGGTATGGTGGAAACGCCGCCGACATGCTCGACGCCGCCTTCGAGGCGCGCGCGGAGTGCTGGCACGAATCGGCCGCCGTGATCCGGTCCGTCTCAAAGGGCGACATCCGCAATGTGCCGTGCGTCGACCCCGACGGAGGTGACACCAACTCCTCATACGTCGTGTTCGCCCTGCGGCACAAGGTGGCGATGTTCTCGCCGGACGACACCATCCCTCACTACGGGAGCATGTTCCTCGCATCCAACGCCTTTGAACGGTTGGTGGAGTCGTGCGAGAACCGATCCCGCAGGCAGATACGCTTCATCGGCGCGACGAACAACCTTGCGTTCTACCACGCCTTCGACGATTCCGGCGTGTCCTACAGCTTCTGGCCTCTCGGTGTGGCCGTCCACGAGCCGGACGGCTACGCCGAGGAGGTGGCGCACTTTGTGAACTTCCAGCCGCCGCGCGCCCCCGTACCGAGCTACGTGGGGTCGTGGTCGGAGCCGGACTACGCTCGGGTCACGATGTGGCACGAGTTCCTGGCCGCCCTGCGCGGCGTGAAGGTCCACGCTTTCTCCCTCGGCATCAACTTGAACGAGCCGGATTCGTTCACCAACTACTACAACACCGTCTCCGCCGATCTCGATGGATGGAGCGCCGTGACTACCAACACGACCGTGTACACGACCTTCGACGAAAACGACGTGGAGATATACGTCACCAACACGACGTATTCCGCCGCAAGCCCCGTTTCCCTCAACTCCTACATCCTCCTGAAGGCGTACCGCGAAGCCGTCGGCAAGGAGGACACGCCGGCGGACGACGCGGCGTACGACAGGTTCCGCAGGATGTGCCGGAATCCGAAGATCGCGAGGATGGTGCTATGACGAAGCCGAAGGACGCAGGACCGAACTTCGGGGACGCTCTTGCGGCGGCCATTGCGGCGGCCGGCGCGTCCAGCAAGTCGGAGGTCTCGGCGGGCAGGAATATCTGCGAGACCGATCGGCTGGTGGCCGGACGCGCCGAATTCCCGGTCGTTCCACCGGACGTGGTGGACGAATTCAACCGCCGGACGATGGAACTGCCGCCTGTCGTCCAGAGTCGAGCCCGCTATGAATTATTGGCGGCGTTCTGGCATCTTGGAGAGTTCAAGCGCCGCCTGGAGAAGGCGATCGCCAGATTCCGAAGGCTTGGTTGTATGGCAAAGAAAGACAAGGGGTGCTGGAATGCCTGCTCGTGACCCGGAAAAACGTCGCGCCACGGCGCGTAAGTGGCGCGCATCGAACCCCGACAAGATACGCGCCGCCCATCGTCGCGCCTACGAACGGCAGAAGGCGCGGATGGCGGTTGACCCCGAATACCGCGCGAAGATCATGGAGCAGCGCCGCCGCGCCGCCGATAGACGCAACGCGAAGCTGAGGGCGTCGGCGCGGAACTATGACGAGGCCCACCGTAAGCTCCTCGCCCGTAAAAAGAAGTGGCGCGACGGGAACCGCGCCAGGATGCACGAGTACGAAGCCCGCGCAAGGAGTAAGGTCAAGGTGCGGATGGCGATCGATCCTGAATACCGTGCGAAGATCATGGAGCAGCGCCGCGCCCAGTCAAGGAGGGCGAAAGTCGCGATCAAGGCCGACCCCGAAAGGTGCAGCGTCTACCTCGCTCGCGACAACGCCCGGCACAAGGCCCGCCGGGCCGCCGATTCCAATGTCCGGGCGAAAGAGGCGGCGGCGGCGCGGCGGAAGCATGCCAAGTATATAACCAGGATGATGGTGGACGCGGGGTTTTACGCCGCATTCCGCGCCGCCGCCCGCAAGCGCTACGCCAAAAGGACAGTGCTGGCCGGCAAGGCCTACTGGCCGCACTTCGGCCTCCGCAGGCCTGATTGGTCCGTTCTAGGGCAGGCAGTCGTGGATACGCGGTCGCCGTTTTTGATCGACAACATGACCGTCGCGCAGAGGGCCTGGCTTCAGGACATCCGCCGGGAGATGAGGGGGGGGGCGTGAAATAGAGGCGATTTCATACCACGGCCCGCTTGCCGTGTGGTTAGGCCTGGTCAAATGCACAAACAAACAATCAGTCCACACTCGTCTGGTCGTCTTGTGGCCGTTCCCGCATTTGAGATTCAAAGAGCATTCCCTGGCTTGGAGAGAGTTAGGCCGAAACAGGGTACACCTGTTCCCGAGGCGGACCGCCTGCGGAGGTTTTTTCCCAACTTGACTAGAATCGCGATCTTGGGCGGCTGGATTTTCCCACCTTTCAACCGCTCTCAAACCGTCCTCAAAATCCGTTCAAAGTCCTTGCAAATCCAGCCTCCGTCCCGACTATTCCCGCCTCATTCCCATTTCCCAAACTAGGCGCGGAATTCCACTAGTTCCGTCAACGATCCACCTGATGCCTCGAGGCCCCCATGCGCTCCTTCGCCTCATGCAAGAAAGAATAGAGTCTTCGACGGTCGTCTTTGGAGCGAAGGATTCGTACATGGTGTGGTTGACGCGAATCCGAGAAAATAGAATCTCGGCTGTGGTTTCCAAGATCGAATCCCAGGGCCTCTTTCGTCGCATCGTCCGTCAGTATGCCCAACGACATTATGTTATAGTATATTGTCCAATAAGGATCGCCATTTTGGAGGAACCACTCGCAACATACGAAATCCATACGCTCCACGTCGCACCGTTCCATCATGCCGTTCAGCATCTTAACTTGTTCCTCATCAAGAACGATTCTGTTCCTGACGGTTCGTTCATCACCCCATACGGACTTATCGCACATAAGCAGAGTGACCTTCTCGTTCAATATCGGAATCAACTTGGGGTTGAACCAATCTCCGCGATTATAGTCATACACGGCATCAAACGCCTGCTCCAATTCGGAGACCACCGCGCGAAGCGTCTTGCCTGTAAAAGAGAACGAACGTCTCACATCGCCTTTGACTGAATGGTCAATATGTAGATTTCCACCTGTATTGCTATTCCGCACCTGTATCTTGTATAAAGCTTTCATCGCATCATGCGCCGTGACATCCTTCAGCTCCATCTCCGGGCAGACACTCGAAAATACACTCGTGCCCCAGTCCACATAGTGTGAATCTCCTGGCAGGAAATATGTCATCCACCAAAAGTCATCCCCCCTTCTCACCCTTACCGAGACATCTGGCAATCTCCCGACACTCTTCCACATGTCCAGTAAGGATCCAGCGGGAAGCACGATGTTGTATTTACACGTCCACTTGGCATCGTCAGGGACATTGCCGAAGAATCTCACTTCAGGTTTGCAGGCGAAGCTAACGCCATTTGAGATCGCGCATTGCTCGATGCCAGACAGAATTTCATACAGCGTCTTGTCGCGGAATGCCAATGTCGGCAATTTACAGGCCGCCATTGCCCGGACGTTCTCATTCCACCATAGACGGTCTGGCTCAACGCGGTTTGTCACGGCACCGCCATGCGACACCAGCCAATCGCGCCGTTTTCCCACGCGCTCGACCGTGTCGGGGATTCTGTTCGTCAATCGTTCATGAAGCTCGCGAATCCGGTTCTCCAGTTCCGAACTGCGATACAATGACTTACGCTTTTCCTTTCCCTTGAGTCGTTCTGGCTTTGGCAGCATGGCCAATTCATCTTGAAGCTTCCGTATCTGGCACGGAATGTCCCGGCGCTCAGCAGCAAGTTCATGCAACACACCGTCCGTCTCGTTGGTACTGCAGTAGAGTCGCTCACCGACAACGCGGTTCATGGTGATCGGCCCGCCCGGCTGTCCGAGCTCAAACGCGACTTCCGTGACATTGGCAATTGTGTTCAGACTGTCGAACCTATAGTGGCGCCCGATTTTAATATCCTGCACTGAGTCGTATGTCCGGCACATGCGACATTGGCAACCACTGTTGAGCAGAAAATACTTTCCACGCAATGAATCCGGGCTAAGGATGCAGAACAGAACTGCACGGCATTTGGCATCCTCTTCAGGCGACAGCCGATCTGGATACATGCGGACGGTCTCGCCTGTGTCAAGCGTCACGCGCTTTTCATATCCCACCGGCGTGGCGACCACGGAATTTGTCGGGCCACCGTAGTCGTCAAGCGGCATGTCATCCGCGAGTAGATGCGACTCGCTGATGGCAATGAAAATTGCAAACGGAATCAACCAGAGTTTCATTCATCCCTCCTTTTTGTGTTCACTCTACTCTTCCGTCCCATTACTCAGTTATCCAGCTCACATCGTTCAACCTTACGTTTTTCATTTGCTTCTCCGACACTCTTCTGCGATACACTCACGAATCAT
>CAMOHV010000003.1 GCA_946615275.1 uncultured Verrucomicrobiota bacterium
GCACTTCTCCCTGGAGGTTCGCGGTGCCTCCGCCGAGCTCTCCCGTGGGCGAGGCGTTGGAGGATAGGGTTTGCCCGACAATGAGCTTCGATATCTCCTGGTTGCAGATGGTGATGAAGCGTTCGTGGCTGTTGGAGGTGTCGCCGTTCGCGGCCTGGACGATCTCGACCTCGGTGTTCTTCGAGACGACGATCGCGCCGAGGCGCACGGCAAGCCGGAACGCGCGCTCGAGCGTGGCGCGGCCTTTCTCATCGGAGTACTTGCCCTTCAGGAACGGGACGCCGAAGCGCTCGAGGAGATCGGCCCACCACTGGCGCGACATCGTGCGCAGCAGCCACCAGAAGAGGATGGAGCGCATCGCGCCGCCCCAGTTGTCGGGCACGGGCATGAGGTCGCAGCGGTGGACGATGTAGCGTTCCGGCGTGACCTCGTGGGAGGTGTGGAGCGGCGTGCCGGCATCATCGACGTCGAAGATGCGCATCGCGCCCTGCGAGTAGTCGAGGAGCTGGTAGTGGACCGGCACGAGCGCCTTGAGCGCGAAACCGCCGCCGGGAAGCGGCGCGAACACCTTCTCCACGACGGCGACGGGGAAGAGCGTGGCGTTCATCAGCCACGACTGCGCATCCGCGAAGGTGGCGTTGTCGATCACGTCGTCGCAGAGGTCGCTCGCGGCGACGTCGGCGGGGTCGTTTTTCTTGAACGGGATGACCGTGACCGGATCGCCGAGGACGGCGATCTTGCGCTTCATGAACTCGGAGCGCACCTGGTTGTCGTTGGAGATGACGTCGCGGTAGAGCGCGAAGAGCTCGCGGGTGTCGCCGTTCTGCGCCTGATCGACGATGCCCATGAGACGGTCTGCGGTGAGGTAGCGCACGAGGCTCGGCAGCTCGCGGCGGGGATCGAGGACGGTGATCTGGTCGTTGTATTCCTTCATGAGGGGCCTTTCTGGAGAAGCGGGCTGAAGCCCGCCGCTCCGATATTATGAGTTGAGGGTTGGGGTGGTGGGGCCGTCGTCGGGGGGCGGGAGCATGGTGAGGCGGGAGGTGGCGGCTGAAGCCGCCCGCTCCGATATTGACGCAACGCGGGCGCCGATCTGGACGGCGTCGGCCTTGGCCTCCTCGGTGCCTTCGATGAGGGCGTGGAGGGAGTTCTTCGTGCCGTCGAAGAGGTCGCCGTGACGGCCGGTGGCGGTGTCGAGCGAGTTGTCGAAGCCACCTTTCATCTTCTTGACGAGGCGGAAGTCGTCCTTGACGTTGAAGTCGTTGGGGAGGTCGATCTGGTCTTCGTCGATGGCGTTGACGAGCAGCTGGCCGAGGTAGGTCTTGTACAGAACGCGCTCGCCCATGAAGTCAAGCCGCTCGGAGCTTTTGATGAGGATGACCTGGCAGACGCCCTCCAGCATCTCGCGGACCTCGGTCGCCCAGTACACCTCGCTTGTCGCGTCGATGGCGACGGCCTTGGCCTTGAGCCGCGTCGCAAGCTCGTAGAGGATGCCCTTCGGCTTCTTCGGATCCTTCGACTTCATTGAGATGATGAGCTTCGCGGCATAGTGCCCGTCGATGCGCTGGGTGACGGCGATGCCGAAGGGGTTGGACTTCTCGCCCTCCGTGGTGGCGGGGTCGGCGCCGATGCCGACGGGGCCTTTCGAGAGGTCGAAGAGGCGCTCCCAGCCGGGCGGCAGATCATCCTCGGCATAGACGCAGCCCGCGCGCTCGCCGCGTTCCATCGCCTCCATGAGCTTGATGAGGCCGACGGCAGCCGAGCCGCCGGTGATGAAGAGGCAGCCGTAGTTGCGGTCCCAGGCGTCCTTGTCGAACGCACGGCGGCGCGACTCCTCGGGCGTGACGGGCCGGGCGGTCTTGGTGTCGTAGAGCGCGACACCGTCGGCGTAGGCGTCCCAGGCGTCCACGCGCAGGCACGTGACGCCCTTGACGGACTCATAGACGTTGCCGGAGGGCGAGACGGGGAACTTCATGCCGGGCGGCGGGGCAAGCTGCTCGAAGGAGTAGTGGGCGTCGTCGGGCGGCGGCGTGGTGAGGAGGAGGATGCGGAACTGCGGGTTCGACGCGACGATCGGCTCGACCGCCTCCCAGACGTCCTTCCAGTTGCCGATGCGGCCCACCTCGTCGCACATGAGGTCGCCGGTCTCGCCGACGGTGTCCGGACGGAGCGCGACCACCTTGGTGCGGGAGTAGGAGGATCGCCCGTGGTAGTAGCGGAACTCCAGTCGCGAATGCTCGAAGAGGTCGGCGAAGTCGTCGCTCGTGAGGCCGTGGAGGGTGCTGCCGGTCTTGTCGTCGGCGAGCTGCACCTTGCCCTCCTCGAGGCGCGCCATCGCCGCCGAGATCGCCTTCTCGAAGACGGCGGCCTCCTTGCGGACGATCTCGCGGGAGAGGTTGAGTTTGGCCGATCCGAAGATGACCGTGTGGTCGCGGTGCTTCATCATCTTCATGAGCGCGATGTTAGCGCAGGTGGTGGTCTTGCCGTACTGGCGGCGCGCGATGAAGCCGAGGAGGCGGTACTGCTCGACGAGCTGGAACAGGCGGCGCTGGCCGGAGCGCATCTTTATGACGGCATCACTTGCCATCTTCCGCGCCCTCCCAGAGGTCGCCGAACATTAGGCGGCCGAGGCGCTCGGTCTTCTCGTCGGAGCCGAGGCGCTTGTCGGTGGCGAGCGCGAGGGCATCCTTGTTCTGCGCCCACTTGACGAAGAGCCGCGCCGTGTCGCGCTCGAACTTCGCGCGGCTGAGTTCAAGCTGCTCCTTCTGGATCGCGTTCTTCTCCTCGGCGAGCGCGACCTTCTGCGCCGCGTTCTCTGAGGCGCGGAGCTTGACGAGGGCCGTCGAGAGGTCGGCGATCTTGTCGTCGTCGGCCGATTCCAGGGCGTCCATGATCTTGGCCGTCGCAATGCTGCAGCCGACGCCGGCCACGTTACCGCCGGCGGCGGAGGCGAGGGTCTGCGAGACCTCCGCCAGTCGGCGGATGCGGTCGGCGTCCTTTTGGTCGGCGAGCCAGTCGGCGTAGCCGGTGGAGCGCCAGTCGGTGAGGTTCTGCGCGTTGATGGGGGCGGCTGAAGCCGCCCGCCCCGATACGGAGGCGCCCATTTCGCGGAGGATCTTCCTGGTCTCCTTCAGGCCGTTGAGCCAGTCGAGGATTTCCGCGCCCTGGGCGCCGTCGCGGATGCGCTCATTGAGCTCATTGCGGATCGCGAACGGAAGTCGGCCGATCTTCGAGCGGTAGCAGCGCGTGTTCATACGACAGTCACCCTGCCTTCCAGCACCCATTTCTTGATGCCTTCCTCCGTGGCCTGCCATACGGCGGAGTTGTCCATGGGGTCGATCTGGAGATCGACCATCTTCATCTTGTGGAGGGCGCGGAGGTCGTCGGAGACTTCATCGGCCGTGCAGCGACGGTCGAGCATCTGCGAGGCGTTGAGACGCTGCGCGATCGCAGCCTCCGTGTAGGCCGCGGGATAGCGCGGGGAGAGGAACGCGATTATCAGTTGCTTCAGGTTCATTTGTCGTTGACCTTTCCTTCGATTCTTCCGATGAGGCGCTCGATGCCGAGCTGCCAGGAACTGATCGAGGACTCAAGGCGGTTGTACCTTTCGGTGTTTTCCGCCGTGAGTCCCCGTATCAAGTCGAACTGCTTGCCGAGTATCTTGTCGACGCGCTCGCGCTCGGCCTTGAGCTCGCCCTTCAGCTCCGCGATCTCCGCAGCGAGCTCCCGCTTTGTGGCGTAGTTCTTCGCCATGTCCTCCGGGAGCGGCGGATCGCGTCGGAATCCGCGCACAATCGAGAGCACGTAGTTGACGAGCGCCGCAAGCGCCGCGAGCGCGACTACCGCCGCGCCGATGATTATCAGGTATGTCATGTTGTCCTGCATGGATTCTTTTCCTGGCTGTGCCGCAGATGATACCACATGAGGGCGCACTTGCGCCCTGCGCCATGCGGACTGTGCGGAAGAGGCGGGCGCGGAGGCCCGCCACACCGACGTTGCGGCGGCTGGCCGCATCATCCGCATGAGGCGGGGCGGCGCGGGCGGAAAGATGCGATAATTCCGCCCGCAATGGGCAAGGCAGTTTTTCCAGAGAAGCCGGCCGTGAGGCCGCTCACGGGCACGGACTACGTGCTCGCGCAGGACTTCTACTTCCCGGCGACGGTGGCGGGGTGGAATGTGGTCGTGCATGTGATGCCGGGCTTCAGGACGGACGGCGCTTCGATTCCGCGCATCCTGTGGCTCATATTCGGCTCTCCCTACGATCCGGACATAATGGCGGACGCGATCGCCCACGACGCCATGTACCGCGGCCGGATCGTGCCGCGCAAGGCCGCCGACGACACCTTCAGGGACATGATGGAGAAGAGCGGCATCAAAAGGTGGAAGCGCCGCCGCATCTGGCTCGGTGTGAGGCTCTTCGGATGGATCGCGTGGCTCAGGCACACGCCGGAGGGCGTGGCCGAGGCGAGGAGGCACATACAGCTTGCGTTTGCCGACGACGGCAAGCGTACGACAACAAGAAACAAGAAAGGAATGCAATAATGAAAAAGATGACGATGATAGCGCTCGCCGCGTGCGCGGCGGCGATGATTACCGGATGCAAGAGCATCGAGGTGGAGCGCCATGCGCAGAGCCTGGCGACGGTGGCCAACGCCGACGGCACGGTGCAGGTTGTCCGCGACTCGCAGAACAACCCGGTCGTGCTTGACGGCGGGTGGAACGTGGACTACTTCCAACATTGGAACTGGCAGCGATTTGACAGCCTCTCGGCCAAGGCCGGGCAGGGTGTGTCGCTCGACATCAACAACTATGAAGGAGGCGCGGACGCGACGAACCTGACGGCGCTGGTGCATACCTCGCTGGACGGGCTCACGAAGCTGGTCGCCACGGCCGCCGAAGCCTATGTCAAGGTGGCGGGCGGCGGCGCGCAGGCCGACACCGCGCTCTCCACCGCGAAGAAGATCATCAACTACTTCAGCGACAAGGGCGGTGACGTCACCAAGGCAACCGTGACCACGGACACCGCCTCCAACACCGTCAAGGTGACGGACGGCACGACGTGCATCAGCTGCGACGCAGCCGGCAACTGCACGGACTGCACACCGACTACGAAGTAGCGACTTGAGCGCGGCGCTGTTTGTACATCCGGCGGGCGAGCCATCATCCGGCATGTGGCCCCCCGCCGACGTCCGGCGGCGTGCCGCGCGCCACTCCAGACAGCCGCCGGATTCTCCTTATGCTCGCCCGCCGCCCCGGGCCCAATGTCGGACGGGCGGCAGTTCAGTGAATAGGTTAGAGTGAATAGTGAACAGGTGAAAGAATGAACTCGAACATCAGCGTATATGCGCCGCTCATGGCGCCCACGGTGTCTCCGATCAGACACAACAGGATGCCGCCGCCCCCGCGCAAAGTATCGCAGAAGGAACGCCGCAAGAAGGCACGCTACAGGCGGAGCCAGGGAATCAAGGTGAGGTAGGGGGGCGGTGAATTAGTGAATTTCCCTAATAGTGCCTGGCATGGTAAACCGAGAAGACGTCGCAGACGGAGCCATGCCCGGGGTGTCGCCCCAAAGGCCTAGCCTGCGCCCCGAAGCCCGGCTGCGAGGGCCAGGGGCTGACTAACGGCGAAGGAGTCAAAGCGCTAAGGTGTCTTCGGCGTCTCTCTTTGCTTTTTCCATCTTTCGCTTCGCATCATACATTGGCGCGAGCGACATCAGCACACTGTAGCATTGGGCAAGCACCGCTAATCCGACAAGCACGAAAAAAACATGGCGCACGACAGCGCGAAGCATTGATGGCCATGACGACACCACCTGCGCGGCTGGCGCCTGAAATGTTCGCACAAGCATTGCAAACACCAAGACGATTGCGGATGTTTTCATTCCGCGGAACACGACGGAAAAGCGTTCGCCGTCGGCCACAATCTTATGGGCAATTCGATCAAGCTCTTTGCCCGACTTTCCGTTGAGTGCATCTGCTATGTCAGGGTTGTAGAACATCCCAAGCCAGATGCCGAAGACGCCGAAAAGTATAGCCGACACATCGCCTAGTATGTCGAGGACCGCACATCCCCATGCAATGGAAAGACACGACGAACAGACACATGCGAGCAGCGTGCAACATGCGATCGCAAGGCACGCCACTGCAATTCTAATCCATTGAAGAGCTCTTCGGTTCATGACACACCCTCCTTGGGGGGACATCATTTTACCACAGCGGCACGATCGCGTTCAAGAGCGGCCAGAAGAATTTTCGCGCTGATCGGCATGTCGCCGGACGCTTTTATCGGGATGTCCAGCTCTTTTTTAGCGATGCAGGCATCGGCCCACATGGTTTTCGAATCGCCCTTAAACTTGAAACCGAACCGTTCGTTGCTTCTCGCCTCGTCCTGTCGCTGGATAAGTCGCTCGACTTCTTCGAGCTCTAGTCTGACATCGACCTCGCACTTGATGCGTTTGGAGTCCGATACATCTCTCGACTGGAATTTCTCGAGATCTGCTCCGATGATCTTGAATACGCTCGTGACGATGGAGACCTTCTCGTCCTGGGCTTTTCTTGAGATGTCTTGCGTGTGGACAATCTTGCGTATCTCGTGAACCCGACGTTTCAGCTCTTGCGTTGCGCTCGGCATCTTCTGCAATGTCGATTCGAACTTGGGTTTCAGCGGCTCATCGTCGGCGCCGACCATGTTAAGGTCAATGGCGACCGTACCGTCATCAAGAACACGCTTCTCTTTCTGTATTACGCCCGCATGGTTCTGCATGTAGAACTTCAGCGCGGCGTCAAACTGAGATCGTCCATTGACCTGCAGATGCGTCGGACGCACCGTGTAAAGCAGGCATGCGTCGGCGTCGATGAAGAAGTATGCCGGAAACCCGGGAATCTTCCCTGCCCCAAAATCCTTCTTCTCGACGCCTTGCGTCCCATCGGGCGGATCGTTCTCGTTGATGGCATAGATGTTCGTATTCTTTTCGTGCGAGGATAGCCAGAGCGCAACAAGGAAATCGTGCCCGTCCGATGCGCAGTCCTTGACATATACCTCAAAAGGGTAAGTGCCCGAACGAATGTGCGTATGGGACATGTGCGGCACGCCGCTCACCCATTTGCAGAATCCGCTTATGACGGAAAGGAGTTCATCTGCCTTGACTGGCGTGTCGGCCTTCCTTCTTCCGTACCAGCAGCCGGTAATACGATACTTTGTTATGACAAACTTCATGAGGCTCCTTTCTCATAGATCTCACTTCAAAACTCACCCCTCGCCGAGCATCTTGCGCATGCGCTCGGCGAGCTTGCGGTGCGGGCAGCGGGCGCACTGCGGGAATGCACCGGGCTCGGCGGAGGGGGCGGATGAGGCTGAGGGGGCTGAAGCCCCACGCCCCGATGCCGACACTGCGCACGATCCCGACGACACCGCGCTTCGTGCTTCCCCCGCCGACGACAGCGGACGATCGATGCCGAGTAGGGCATCTGTTGTAGTTTGAAGTACCATTGCAATATGCGCCAGTTGATCTAAAGACGGTTCTCGCCGTCCTTTTTCGTAGTGGCAATACACGGCCTGTTTGAGGCCCAATCGAGCCGCAAATACGCCTTGTGCTTCTTCTCCGCGAAGCTCCTTCAACTTCTCCGCCAGCCTGCTCATAAGAATTTTACAGAAAGTATAAAATACCCCTTGCGCTCGGTTTATACAAAGTGTATAATACTCCGCGTTGCCGCAAGAAAGGCAACTGACAGTATACCAAAAACGGCGAAAGGATTGAAGATGGAAAAAACAGACACGATACTGAGACCATGGCGCGAGGCGCCGGTCTCGCAGGTGGCGCGGCGGATCGGCCGCTCGAAGAGCCACATCTGGCGCGTGCTCAAGGGCCAGCGCAAGCCGGGCCGCGAACTCGCCGCCGTTCTGAGGGACATGGGCTTCAAGGTGGAGGTGGCGTGATGATGACGAAGGAAGATTGCACTGAGCTGTCGCAGTTGGTCGGGGCGGTCAAGCGTGCGAGAGCAACGATAAAAAGTTCCTCTGCGCAGATATATCGTATAAGCAGCCATTACGCCGGCACCGCTACGGAGCAGTTGAACGTCGCCGGAATCAAGTGCCTGTTTCAAGCTGAGTACTGGCTGAATCAAGCCATCGAAACACTTGAGCTATCAATCAGGACAAGCCGTAAGGCTCTGAAGATGAAGTGATGAATAGAGAAACGAAAGAGACGACCTAAGGAGAATACCATGGAAAATCCGCACAAATTCGACATCGGCGAGGGGTACGGGATCTGGACGGATCTGGATGGCATTACCCACCGCAGCTTCCCCGACGTGTTCTACCGCGCGAAGCCCGGCGACTCGGCCGGCAAGTACATGATCGGCGACATGGCCGTCATGAACCAGCCGACAACCAAGAAGCGGTTCGGCATGTTCGTGATCGCGAACGTGGAGACAGGCGACTTCGGCGGCACGGGGCTGAAGTACAAGCTCACGGTGCATCCCTACGGGACTCCGGAGGAGATCAGCGGACCGAAGCCCGCCGCCCCGATACAGCAAGCGGACAACAGCAAGGAAAAGGAACCGAAGATGAAAAGACCAACCTACAAGATGCAGCGCATCAAGCTCGCGGACTGCAAGCCACACGCCGACGCGGAGGCATACAGCGCCTCAAGCGAGGACCGCGCCGCACTCGGCAACTCAATCGAGGAGACCGGCGTGCTTTCGCCGATCGCCGTTGTGCCGGACGAGGACAGCAAGCGTACAACAGCAAGCAACGACGCCGAGCCCCAGAAGTGGTTCGTGATCGACGGCATCGGGCGCATGAACGCCCTCATCGCCGCCGGCGAGACCGAGACCGACGCCCAGGTTTTCGACCTCGGCGATTTGAGCGTGGCCGAGTTCGTGGTGTGCAAGAACGCCATGATGCGCAAGGTCACAACCGGCACGCGCGTGATGGCCTATCTCAAATGCCATGAGCGCGAAGTGTTGGCGGCGGCGGAGCCGGAGAAGTACACGAAAAGAGACCAACTTCGCGACAGCAAAGGCCGCCTTTCGCACCGTGCGGTTTCATGTGAAACCGCACGGGATAAGGGTTGGAGCGCGAAGGAGATAGCGGAGCGCATCGGGGTGTCGAAGAACGACGTGCTGGCGGGTATTGAGCTGCTGAAGGAGGTGAGCGGGGATGAGCGGGCTGAAGCCCGCCGCTCCGATATCCAGCGGTACGAGCAGATGGACCTCTTCGAGACGATGGACTCGGTGATGCACGGCGAGACGCCGATCAGGCGGTGGAAGGCGGCGGCGAGCGGCAAGGTGAGCAAGGTGGGCGGCAAGGCGGCCGCCGACTACGTGGGCATCGGCGCGCGCACGATGGTGAGCCTCATCGGGCTTTTCGAGAACTGGCAGACGGTCCCGATGGAGAGCCGCGGGCCCATCGTCGAGCGGTTCAAGCTGGCGCTGGAGGCCGCGCCGGAGGATTTCAGGGCGGTGCTGGAGGATGTGGTTGGATCTCACGCAGAGGCGCAGAGAGGCAGAGAGCGCAGAGGGAAGTTCCGCAAAGGGACGCGGTGGTAGGACAGCAAGCGTACAACAGCAAGGATGAACATGGACAAGGCGGCGGAGAGATCGGCGAAGGTTGGCGAGGTGCGGCGGCTCGTGGCGGAAGGCACGGCGCTGGACGCAGCTCTCCTGGCGGCGGGGGTGAGCGAGACCACCTACCGCCGCTGGGCGGCGAAGTTCGACGCGGGCGGCGTTGCGGCGCTCTCGGACGCGCCGAAGAGCGGGCGTCCGCCGGTGGTGAAGCTCGACGAGGATGAGAAGAAATGCCTGCGGCGCATCTACCTCCAGTCGAACCGGGCGGAGCGCAGCGGCTCGATGACGATGGCGGCGCGGATCGCGGCGCACGACCCGGCGACTTGCCTGAGGCCCGAGACGCGGGCGGCGATCCTCGCGGAGCGCTCCTCGAAGCACCACCTTCCTGTGGAGGTGCGCCGGGCGATGCGCGATGTGTCGCCGGTGGCGGTGGCGCGTTACCGCGACCCGCGCGAGGGGCAGAACAACGGCATCTACGTGCCGGGGTGGCTGCGGCGCGACGAGGAGACGGGGCGGCTGCTCCTTCCCGGCGAGCGCCAGGTGTGGGACGACGCGAGCGTGAACGTGGCGGTGGCGGTGCCGTGGGCGGGGCGCGGGGACAGGGCGGGCGACCGCTGGGGATGGCGCGCGGCGCGGTACCAGCTCCTTGCCGGGATCGACTGCGCGACGGACTTCTTCTGCGGGTTCGGCTACGTGATGCGCACGAGCGACGGGTACCGGGCGTGCGACGTCGCGAACGTGATGCACGAGGTGTGGCGCCAGCAGGGCTACATGCCGAAGAAGGTGGTGCTGGAGGGCGGCAGCTGGCAGGCGAAGCCGACGATGGACTTCCTGCGCACGGCGGGCGTGGGCGTGGTGGACGCCAAGGGCCGGCCGAACCAGAAGCTGGTGGAGAACTACTTCAACCGTCTCTGGACTGCGCTCTCGATCTTCCTTCCGGGCTACGGGCAGATCGGGCGGTACAGGGGCGAGATGCGCAAGGAGAACCTGAACTGGATGAAGGTCTTGAGCGGGAGCGCCGACCCGAGGAAGTACTTTCCGACGCTGAAGGTGTTCCTGGAGGCCTTGAACAAGGCGGTGGCGTACCTGCGGTGGGAGAAGGTGGAGAGCCGGATCTACGGGACGTGGAGTCCGGAGGAGCTGTACCAGGGCGCGGCGGCGAACGGGCTCCCGCTCGTGGATGGGCTGGAGCGGTACGCGATGCCGGTGGCGGCGCGCCGGACGCTCAGGCGCGGCGGGATGGTGTTCGTGACGGCGGAGACGCAGCTGGAGGGCTTGCGGCACGAGTACGCCTTCGCGACGCGGGACGGCTGGAAGTACGACGGCGCGCCGGTGGTGGTGCGCTTCGACCCGGTGACGGCGGCGGCGCGGGGGGCGTCGATCGAGCTTGCCCAGGCGTGGCGCGACTTCCGCGCGGGGACGGTGATCGACGGCGCGGCGCCGTGCGTGAGCGCGCCTCCGGACTTCGTGAACGACGCGGGGCTCTTCGACCTGCGGGGCGCGGGGCGCCACGAGCAGCGGGCGAACCGCGCGGCGGTGCGCACGGTGGTGACGGCCTACGACACGCGCGGGGCGATCCGCACGCGGATGGATACCGGGGAACGGGGAATGGGGAACGGAGAACCGGTGATAAGCTGGGGGCTGCGCGGCGGCGTGCCGCTGGCGGCGGAGGCGCCGGAAGCGGCGGAGGAATGCGACAGCAAGCGTACGACAGCAAGGCTTGCGGCCCTGGAGGCGGAGGAGCGGATGCTGGCATACGCGTGAGGATCAGAGGGACGAACGATGCTCGGATATCTTTTCATCATCTTGGTGGCAATCTTCTGCCACGAGTAGAACAACAACAACCAACAACCAAAGAAGGAGCAAAAAAGATGAACACGGCAAGCAGAGAATGGGAGGCGCAGGTCGCCGCAAGGAACGAGATCGAGGTGGCAAAGGCCACGAGGCTCGTGCAGGGGAATTTCCTGTGGTCCTGCGGGGAAGAGCGGACCGGAGATGGCAAGGGTGTGCCGCTGAGCGCAGCTGGGCAGGAGGCGGAGTCATGAGCGGGGACGACATCATCTTCTGCGCTTGGCTGGCCACCTGGCTGCCGGTCGCGGTCGTCTACTTCGCCGGCGAGCTGAAAGGCCTCGGCAGGAAGAAGTGACGGTGGACTACGCCGACGTGCAGATCGAGATCGAGCTTCTCGCGAGCGTGGAGCGGCAGGCGCAACGCACCGCCGCCGCGCTGGAGCGGGTGCGAGACCTCATGCGCGAGGTGGCGGCTGAATGCAAAAACAACAACAAGCGTACAACAGCAAGAAGAAGAAGGAGCATAAATGAAGAACCAAGCAGACAATGAACTGATCGACATCGCCGCGAAGATCGCTGCGTGGGGCGAGTCGCACGGCATGAGCCGCGCGCAGCTCGTGCGCAACTTCACCGACCTCGGAAGCGAGAAGAGCTTCCGCGACATCTCGGCGGGGAACCTCGAGGGCTACAACGCCGAAAACCAGCTCACGAAGTACCGGGCGGTGTACGCCACGATGGAGGAGCTGGCGAACCAGGGCGGCGAGGAGCAGATCTACGACGACCTCGGCACCGTGGTGAAGATACGCAGGGCGTTCCTGGGCGTCGTCAAGGCGACGGGCACGAACCGCGTCCTGATCGTGCAGGGCGAAAGCGGCGTGGGGAAGACCACCGCCGTGGGCCTCCTGCGCGGCAAGTACGGCACGGGGCGCATCAGCTACGTGGAGGCGAGCGACGTGTGGGCGGATTCGCCCAACGCCTTCCTGGGCGCGATCCTCAGGGCGCTCGGCGTCACGGAGCTGCCGGCGGGGCGCGTGCAGAGGCTGGAGGAGGTGCAGGCGCGGCTTGCGATCTCGCGGCGGTGCCTCGTGATCGACGAGGCGCACCACCTCGGGCCGCACTGCCTCAACACGGTGAAGACCCTCGTGAACACGACGCCGGGGGAGTTCATCCTGGTGGCGATCCCGACCCTGTGGAACAAGCTGCAGGCGCACGCCTACCAGGAGGCCAAGCAGATCGCGACGAATCGGCTCTCGGAGCGCGTGAAGCTCACGCTCGACGAGGCGGACATCCGGACATACCTCTCGAAGAGGTTTGCGCCGGCTGAAGCCGGCCGCTCCGATATTGCTGCGGCGCTGAAGGTGGCGGCGAAGATCATCCGCCCCAACGCGCTGCTGGCGGGCAACTACGCCTTCGTGCGCGACGTGGCGCGCGAGATGGCGACGCTCGACGCGGATGCGGTGAGCCGGGCCGTGACGGCGGTGACGGGGAGAAGGTAGGCAACAACAAGCGTACAACAGCAAGGAGAAACGAAAATGGCAAAGACGATAACGACGATGCGCGACTCGAACGGGAACGACATCCCGCTCAAGTACGTGAGCAAGTACGACAAGGCGAAGGACAAGGCCGTGCGCAAGGTGCTGGCCCGGTTCCTGAAGGCGCGGGAGCTGCTGGAGGGCGTGGTCGCCGAGACCATCGCCGAGCTGGACGCCCTCGCGAAGACGAAGGAGAGCGTGGGCGAGAAGGGAAACTTCTCGGCGCGGAGCTTCGACGGATTGATCCAGGTATCGATCCGGCAGCAGTACAACATCTTCCTCGACGAGCGCGTGGTGAAGGCGCGCGAGCTGATGCTCGGCTACGTGGAGAAGGTGCTGGCGAAGGTGGGCGGCAACGACGCGCAGGCGCTCAGGCTCATCGTGGCGGAGGCGTTCAAGGCGAACGCGCAGGGCTTCCTCTCGACGGGGAAGATCATGTCGCTGCTCCGGATGGAGATCGACAACGCCGACTGGCGCGAGGCGAAGAGGATCCTGCAGGATTCGATCAAGCCGCAGAAGGGAAAGCGGTATCTAGTGTGCGAGCGGCGCGCGAGCACGCAGGCGGAGTTCCGCCCGGTGCGGCTGGACATCGCGGATTGCTGGCCGGAGGGGGCGGCTGAAGCCGCCCGCTCCGATGTTGAAGCAGCAGGGAAAGGAGGTGAGGAAGATGCCGGTTAAGTGGACAAGGCCGAAGAAGGCGGCGGACAGCAAGCGTACGACAGCAAGTGCGCCGAAGCCCGGGAAGCCGAAGGGCAAGGGCAAGAAGGAGGCCAAGTGATGGCGGACGCCATTGACAAGGCCGTGCGCGCGCAGGGCGGGGCCGTGGTCAAGCCACACCAGGTGAAGGCCATGATCCTCGCCGCGCGCCGCGCATACAAGGTGCAGGCCGACGCCGGCCTCGTCGATGACGGGGTCGGTTTCGACGCCTGGCGGCGGGCGACGCTCCACGATGTGGTGGGCGCCGCCGCGCCGGATTCATTCCGAACGGTCACGCAGCGCGACTACGCGGCGGTGATCGCCTACTTCATGGAGCTGGCGGGTGATCGCGCGCCGACGGGATGCAACAGCAAGCGTACAACAGCAAGCGACGAGGAGCGGCGGGCGCTGTGGGCGCTGGGGATCGTGGAGGGAGAAGTGGCGGATGCCTTCGGGGGGCGCGAGGGGGCGCGGCGGTACGCCGACGCGCTCTTCCTGAAGATCCACAAGACAGACCGATTCGCCGCCACGGCGAAGCAGGTGTGGGCGGTGATAATCACGATGAGGAAGCGGGCAAACAGCAAGCGTACGACAGCAAGGCTGGAAGCGGGCGCAGAGGCACACCACACCAGACGCGCAAAAACGGCCCTAGGAGCGCGCGGAGCGGCGGACGCCCCCTTGCCGCCCCCGGCCCCTTCCGAGCGTTTTCCCGCGTTTTCCCGCGGCTTGTAGGCGATTCCACGGGGAAAGAGCACGATGACAGGCGCGAAACCAGTGCAGATGGAGCTTTTCGAGGGCTTGGAGGGGCGGATTCCGCCTCCTCTGCCCGTGGAGCCGGAACCGGCCATGGTGCGCGTGGCGCCGGGTCGGCACGCCTGGGTGCCGAAGGACGCGGCTACGCCGCCCGACGAGTATGTGATGTGCCGGTGGTCGAAGCAGCCGGACGGCACCTACGCGCCGGTGCCGGTTGCGGGGCGGTACGTGCGGCTCGACTCCAGGACGGCCACGCTTCTCGGCTTCCCGGCGCGCGTCGACGCGGACGGCAACGAGCGCTGCCGCTACGACACGATCCTCAGGCTGGGCCGCGCCGGGTTCGTGGACGTGGTGCGCGTTGCGCCGAACACAATCCTCCTGGATCTCGACAGCTGGTACCGCCACCTGGCGGACTGCATGGACGATCCGGACAGATGGACCGAGGGCGGCGAGGACCGCGAGACCTACCTGAAGGCGAACGACCTGGGCGGATGGAAGCGATTCTCGGATTTATGATATAATAGGAGCCAAACATGACAGCAAACCTTACCATAGAGACCTTCCCGAACGAGGCTGCCGCGGACTACATCCGCGGCAAGGCCGTTGCGGATCCCACGCACTTCGGAGATCTTCCCGACCAGCTGAAGCAGCGCGCGTTCACGGTGGCCGGCATCGAGCAGCTGGACGCGCTGCAGCGCATCCGCGACGCGGTGGCGAAGCTTCCGGAGGGCGCGAGCTGGGACGAGGCGAAGAAGGAGATCGCCGCCGCGATATCGCCGTATGTGGGCGTGGACGACGACAGCAAGCGTACGACAGCAAGCAGGGCGCGCGCGGAGTTTCTGCTGCGGACGCACGGCTTCCAGGCGTATGCGGTTGCGCGGCACCAGCAGCAGATGTCGGTGGCGCGGGACTTCCCCTACTGGAAGTACGAGACCGTGGGCGACAGCCGCGTGCGGCCCGGCCACGCCGCGTTGGACGGCAAGGTGCTGAGGGCCGATGACGACTGGTGGAAGACCCACTACCCGCCGTGGGACTGGGGATGCCGGTGCATCGTGGTGGCGATCGACGAGGACGACGCGGAGGAACTCGGCATCACGGACTCCGAAGAGATGCCCATGCCGGAACGGAGCGGCAGCTTCACGTTTGATCCGACGAACGTGGCAATCGACATGGACGCGCTGCATAAGGGCTACGACGAACCCGACTGGAAGCTCTTTACTGCGAAGTGCCGCCAGGAGACGGTGCAGGCGAACGGGCGCGAGCCCGAGACGATGTGGGAGTTGATGCTCGACGGGAAGATGCAGAAGATGGGGCGGGCTGAAGCCCGCCGCTCCGATACAGACGGCAAGGAACGGTCGGTGGTATTCGACTTCATGACAGGCAAGAATCTGAAGGAGAATGTCGGTACCGACATTGAAGTGGAGACGATAATCCCCAAAGGTGTGACAGGCGGAACATTGCACACGCATACGAATGGCGACACGACGCCTTCTCCGCTTGACCTTTATACGGGCTTCGGAGAAGATGGCGACTTCGATAGCCGCAGCAGGGTGGAATACATAGCCGCCGGAAAGAAGCTGCGTCGCTGGCAGTGGCTCAAGATTATGGAACCAGATGACGCAAAACAACTTGACAGTTTCGTGGCGGCATACAAAGACGGTACGGTCAACTTTGCCGCTTGGTTGCGATTCCTTGATAATTTAGTCAAGAGCGGATCAATAAAGATGGAGGAGTTGTCATGACGCATGAAGAAGCCATAGAAGAGGCCGACCGGCTGTACAACATGATGAAGAACAGGAAGGCGACGGATCCATGGCATAAAGCCGTGAATGGCCGTATCAGCGATCTTTTCAGCTACGTGGTCTGCTCGAACTGCCGCGACAAGGATCCTGGCCCGTGGGAGATACCGCCAATCCCGGAGGGCGTTGAGCCATGATCGAGGTCGAGGTCAAGGTTGACACGTCGAAGTTCGACCGGGCGATGGCGGACTTCCCCGTGCGGATCGCGATGGCGCAGTCTCGCGCGCTCTGGTACATCGGCCAGGCGGTGGCGTCACGGGCGACGCAGGCGTTCCGCACCTCGTCGTTCCGCCCTTCTCCATGGCCCCCGCGCAAGGACAAGGCCAAGCACCCTCTCCTGATCCGGAGCGGGAACCTGAGGCAGTCGATCACGTGGAGGTTCAATGGCGACGACACCGTTGTCGTGGGAAGCCCGGCGAAATACGCGCGCTACCACCAGTTCGGCACGAAGAGGATGCCGGCGCGCCCGTTCTTCCCGTTCGACGAGCAGGGGAGGCTCACGGCCGGCATGAAGAGCAAGATCGACAAGAACGTCGCGCGGATATTCAAGGAGGAGATGGGGAAGCTGGGTAGGGGCTAAAGCCGACCGCTCCGATATAAATACATTCTTTTCCAACGCCGCACCGTCCGCACGGGTGAATGCCCGCGCGGCTTTTTTATGCGATAATTCGCGGCGTCATGGGCAAGCCAGATAAAATCATACTTCTTCGCACAACCGGCGTCGCCGTGAGCCTCTCGGCGGACGCGGCGAAGCTGCCGCGCCGGATCAAGGTGCTGAACTGGGGCGACAACCCGAACTGCCACGGGAAGCGCGTGAACGTGGGGCCGCTCTTCGTGAAGTGCCTGAACGCCGACACCTATCCCTACCGCAAGGTGGCGCTCGACTTCGAGCACAACACCTTCCCCGGCACTGCGGCGTACAAGGAATCGCAGGAGCCGCGCCCTGTCGCGGGCTTCGGCACGATCGAGGCCGTCGAGGGAGCCGGCGTCTATATCACGATGTCGAGCTGGACTCCGGATGGCGAGAAGATGGCGGCGAACTACGCCGACGTCTCTGCCGGGGCCGTGACAGACAAGGACGGGAACCTCGTGGCCGTGGCGAGCGTGGCGCTCTGCCGAGCCGGGGCCGTCGACGGGATGGATTTCGTGGAGGCGCCGCTGAGTGGCGGCGTCTCTTCCGCGCTTAGCGGAATCATCAACAACAACCAGAACGCGTACGCCAACAGCAAGCGTACGACAGCAAGCAAAGGAAACGCAATGGACTACAAGGCATTGCTATTGAAGCTGCTGGGGCTTGGCGAGGACGCCACGGACGAGGCCATTCAGGCCGCGCTCGAGGCGGCCGGCAAGAAGCCCACGCAGGAGGAACAGGACGCGGCGCTCTCCGCCGCCGTGAAGGCAGCGGTCGCGGAGGCCGTGAAGCCGATCGAGGAGAAGGTGGCGGTGCTTTCCGCCGCAGCCGTCGCCCACGAGAAGGCCGACCTCATCGCGGAGGCCGCGCGCGAGGGCAAGGTGATCGCGCTTGGCGCCGACGCCATCGGGAAGATCACGGTCGAGGACCTGAAGGCCACGATCGCGAAGACGCCCGTGACGGTGCCGCTTAACGCGAAGACACCGAGCGGGCTGAAGCCCGACGCCCCGATAGACGAGGTGCCCGAGGAGCTGCGCCAGATCGCGCTCAACTGCGGGGTGTCGCCTGACATCTTCAAGGCGGGGAAGTGACAACAAGCGTACAACAGCAAGGAAAGCAAGGGAAGTAAAACCATGAAGGAACTGATTGCAATGGCCGCGATGGCGGCAATGGCCTTCGGCGCGATCGCCGGAGAGCACGACACGCCGCAGGTGAGCGGCGACTACGCCCAGCTCGCGGCGGGCGAGGCGGTCTACGCCGGCAACATCGCCGCCGTGGGCACGAACGGCTGCGCCTACGCGGTGAACACCACCGCCGTGGGCGGCACGCTCACCGTGTGCGGGGTGTTCCTGCACAACGCGGCGAAAGGCGAGAACGTGACGGTGCAGCGCGGGGGATTCATCCTCGAGAACGCGACCGGCGCCGGCGCGATCGCGAAGAAGGACATCGGAGCTACGGCCTACTCCG
>CAMOHV010000004.1 GCA_946615275.1 uncultured Verrucomicrobiota bacterium
TCGACGGGGTTCTTCGACGCGGCGAGGAACGCCGGGAGGAACGACGCGAGAAGCCCGAACACGTACACGATCACGACGACCCACACGACGTCCGCCGCCACAAGGCGGTAGGGGATCGAGTCGAGGCCGTAGACGCTCTTCGGGAACACCTCCACCCCGAACCGCGCAAGCATCTCCACGAGGTTCTGGAGATTCTTGAGAACGGCGAACGCAAGCGCAAGGCCCAGGCACACGCCAGTCGTGACCTGCACGAGCCCATGCACCATGAACGCGCCCATGATCTTCGCCTTGCCGAAGCCAAGCGCCTTCAAGAGCCCTATCTCGGAGGTCTTCTGAACGGTGAGGACGAGGAGCGTGTTCATCACGCAGAAGAGCGCGACTATCGTGACGAGCATCAGAAGGAGCGCCGTCATGTTCTTCTCCACCGCGAGCGCGTTGAAGAGCTCCCTGTCCGCCTCGCGCCATGTTATCTGGCGGCACTTGGGCGCGACGGCCATGATGCGCGCGCAGAGCGCGTCGAAGACCGGCTTGTTCGCAGGCTCGGACGTCTTCACGTGGATCGCGAAGACGCCCTTCTCCATGCCCATCAGGTCGCGGACGTTCGGGAGCGACGCGGCGGCGAAGCCGGAGTCGTAGTCGCGCTGGCCGGACGAGAAGATGCCCACCACCTTCCAGCGCACGGGAAGGTATATCTCGTCGCGCTGCGTGAGGGTCTTGGGCGAATAGACGGTGACGTTGTCGCCCACCCACACGCCCAGGCGGCGGGCGAGGTCGATGCCGAGGACGATCGAGTCGCCTTCGAGGTCGAACACGCCGGCGCGCGGCGCGCCCACGTTGTAGGCGGCCTTGAACCGGTCGGGGTCGACGCCAAGGATCATGGGCGCGGCCACGCGGCCGCGGAACTCGAGAAGGCAGCGGGTGTCGATCTCGGGGGTGGCGGAGAGGACGCCGTCAAGCCGGGATATCTCGTCGGAAAGCTCGTCCTCCCCCTCGATGACGTGCCCTGACCATGGGACCAGCGAGACGTGCGGCTTGAAGTCGAGTATCTTCTCCTGCCAGAGATCCCCGAATCCGGTCATCACGGCGCGCACGATGATCACCACGGCGACGCCGAGGAGGACGCCAAGAACCGAAACGCAGGTGATCACGGAGGTCACGCTGCGTTTCGGCTTCAGGTACTTGATCGCTAGGAAGAGGCTGAATGGCATCGTGTCACATCAGATGTCGATGGTGACGCCCACTTCGCCGCCCTTGTCCTTGGAGAGCTCCTCCACGTCCGCCTCCACCTCGGTCGCCTTGAGCGACGTGGTGGGGAGGTAGCGGTAGTACACCATCAGCTGGAGCGCGCAGAGGCAGGTGGCCATCACGGGATAGTTGTAGTTGTCGTTGCTCTTCCAGTAGCCGCACTGACGCTCCTTGCCGCCCGGGTCGAGAACCGTCATGGGGGAACCGTCCTTGTTCTTGGCGTCCACGATAGACTTCGGGTAGAGGCCCTTCATCGAGACGTTCCAGTCCTTCCAGAGGTTCTGGTTGGCGGGGGTGGCGCCCTTGCACATGCCGGCCTGGTACTTGCACTGCGAGGCGTAGTACGAGTAGTACTGGGAGTTTGCGCCGCCGGACATGTGCTTCTTGTCGAACGTCGGCTTCCACTTCTCCATGTACTCGAGCGACGCCTTGACCTCGGGCTCCTTGGCGAAGCCGAGAAGCTGCATGGCTAGGCAACCCGTGGCGGTGAGGCCGCCCGGGGCGTTGCCGGCGCAGTAACCGAAGCCGCCCTTCTTGAAGTTGCGCGTCTTGAGGCAGCGGATGGCCTTCTTGATCGCCTCGTCCATGCCGGAGAGGTGTATGCCGGCCATCTTGCCCGCCTTGAGGGCCTGGATGGCCCAGCCGGCGAAGGATAGGTCGTCGCGGGAGGAGGCCTTGTTCATCTTGTAGTCCCAGCCGCCCGTGGGGGACTGGCCCTGGATGATGCGCGTGAGGGCCCTCTCCGCAGTCTCGCGGGCGTTGGGGTTCTTCGTCATGCCGTACGCCTCGCAGAGGGCGTAGGTGGCGATCAGGTGGGCGTATTCGTTGCCGTCGGCGCCCTTGAAGCGCGTGACGCCGTTCTTGTCCTCGTAGCATGCGCCGATCAGGAAGTCGAGGGCGTTGCGGACCGTCTCGCCGAACTCCTTGGAGCTTGGAGTCTCGCCGTGGGCGAGGTAGGTGAGGATGGCGAATCCGGTCATGGCCGGGGCGGAGCTGCCGCCCCAGGAGCCGTTGGCGTTCTGCGTCTTCTTGAGCCAGCGCAGGGCCTTGAGGACGGCGCCCTCGGTCTGCGCGTCGCCGTATGCGGCGCCGCCGCGCGTGTAGGATCCGCGCACGCCGGTGGAACGCGACGAGCCCATGACGGACTTCATCATCACAGGCGACTGGATGGCCTGCATGGCGTCTACGTTGTTGACCTTGGGCGACTGCGGCTCGTTCGTCTGCTGCGGAGTGGCCTCGGCGACCTCGGTGGGGGTGGCCACGTTCGGCGTGTCCATCTGCACGTCCACGTCGGTGTCCGGCGGCGGCTCGGTCTCGGGCGGCTCCTCGAACTCCTCGAGCTTCTCCTCCTGCTCGGCCTGGGCGATCTCCACCTTGATCTCCTCCTTGTTCTTCGCCTGTATGGCCGTCACCACGAAGAGGACGCCCACGAAGAGGACGGGGATTAGGATGGCGAGGATCGGGGCGGAGAGGCGCTGCAGTTCGATGAGCGCCTCCTTGTACTCGCGGGACGAACGGGGCTGCCCGAAGCCCTTGAACATGTTGAGAAGGCGGCGGAAGAAGCCGACCTCGTCGTACTTCGCCATCTCCTCGCGCAGTCTCTCTTCGAAAAGTTCTTCGTCTTGCATGGACATTTCGAATGCTCCTTACATGCTGAAGATCGACAGATTGTGCATCCCGTACTTGCTGCAGGTGTCCAGCGCGTCCACCAGGAACTTGTGCGGGGAATCCATCGTGCAGCGGATGAGAACGGTCGCGTTCTTGGACGTGGCCGAGAGCTGCTTCAAGTTGCGGTCGAGGTCGGCCTGGCGGCATCCTCGTCCGTTGAAGATGAAGCCGCCGGGGCCGATGTCTATCTTGATCTGCGTGTCGTTCACCTCCTGCTGCTGCTGGTTTGTGTTCGGAGCGGGGCGGTTGGCGTTCAGCTTGGAGAAGATGTCCTCCTGCTTGATCGTCACGACGAAGAAGATGATGAGCTCGAACACGACGTCGATCATCGGCGTCATGTCGAGCTGCGGGTTGTCCTGTGCTTTGCGTGCCATTGGATTCCACCTCATTTCGGCCGGCCGGACTTGCGGTCCTGGACGGCGACGAAAGCGATTTTCCAGATGCCGTTCGCGGTGCAGGCGTTCATGACGCGCGCCACATGCTCGTGCTTGACGCGGTAGTCGGCGCGGATGAGGACCGGGAACTCGCCGTAGCGGCGGTACCGGTCCTTGACGCGCTGGCCCACCTGCTCCGGGGTCATCGTGCCGTTGTTCATTGAGATGCGCCCGTTCTTGGCGATGTCGACGATCATGTGGCCGGGAGGGAGCTCCTCCGGGGTCAGAACGATGCCGTGCTTGCCGTCCTCCAGGCGTATCGTCTCATCCTTCTCCTGGGCCATCTTGAGGGTCACCACGAAGAAGATGATCAGTTCGAACACGACGTCGATCATCGGCGTCATGTCGAGCTGCGGGTTCTCTGTGAGTTTTCTAGCCATGGTCTGTCACCCTCCCCTTCAAGGGATGGACGGCGCTCAGGCCTGGGCTTCGTCGCCGACGACTTCCACGTTGCGGAGGCCGTTCAGGAGCTCCATCGTCACGGCCGTCATGCGGAGGATGAGGCGGTTGGCGTTGTTGCGCAGCGAGTAGAAGATGGTGATGGAGGGGATTGACACGATCAGGCCGCCCGCGGTCGTCCACAGGGCCTGGCCGATGGAGTTGGCGAGCGCGGACGCGTCGCCGGCGCCGCCGGCGGCGAGGGCCTGGAAGGTCAAGATCATTCCTTGCACCGTGCCGAGCAGGCCGAGCGACGGGCCGAGGTTGGAGCACACGGAGATCCACGTTAGGCGCTGCATCAGGCGCTCGGTCTCGAGGTCGGCGGCGGCGTTCACGGCCTCCTGGATCACCTCGAAGCCCTCCTCGACGTGCTGGAAGGCGGCGGCGAGGATGTTGGCCATCGGGCTGGGGGACTGCTCGCAGACCTTCATGGCCTTCACGACGTCGCCCTCCTGCATGGCGTTCTGGACGTTGGAGATGAGCGTCTGCGGCATGAGCTTCTGGGGCTTGATGAGCACCCAGCAGTCGACCGCGAAGTAGATGGCGGCGGCGGCGTCGCCGAAGAGGCCGAACCAGAGGATGGTGCCGACCGCGCCGGAGCCGAAGACGATGTCGAAGAACCCGCCGCCCTTCTTCGCCGGGGCGTTGGAGTCGACCGGCTTGCCGCTCGCGTCAACAAGGTCCGCGGGCTTGGCGTCCTGGCCCATTGCCACCGTTGCGGTGATCGGCGCCACGACGAGTCCGAAGAAGAACATCGCAGCGGTAACATTCTTGCGCATCTGTTTCATGTTCATTTTGTTTTTCCTTTTTGTTTGGAAGTTTTCTTTTGAAATCCACCTATTCACTATAACCTATGGCCTATTCCCTCACTTCGCCGCCCAGGGGCTGGCGGCGTAGAGCTTCTTGAGCTCCGTGCGGAAGGAGTCGGCGCGGCCGCTCTGGCCGAGCTTCTCGAAGCACTTGGCGGCCTTGTAGAGGGCCTCGGGGCGCACCTTGGAGGCCACGGCGGCGTCGGTGTAGAGGAGGGCCGCGCGGAGATAGCCGTCGGTGAGCGCCTTCTTCGCGGCGTCGGAGGACTCGCCGCCGGCCTTGAAGATGAGGTCGCCGCGCTTCACGAGCGCCATGCCGCTGGAGTAGCGGTCGCCGCTGGAGGCGGCCTTGGCGAGGACGTCCTCGAGCGTGGACGTGCGGTTGAGCGCGAGGAGGGCGTCCCAGTACGCCGGCGCGAGCTCGCCCTTGTAGGCGGCGGACTTCTCGCCGTCGATGACCTCCTTCGCCGCGGCGAGCGCCTTCTCCGGGTTGCCTGCGGCGAGATGCGCCTCTGTGAGGTAGCGCGCGGCGGCGCGGTCCCATTCGAGGTGCGCGTACTCCTTGACGATCTTGGAGAGCGGGGCGACGGCCGCGGCGCCCTGGCCCTTCTCGACCTGCGCCACGATCTGGTCCCACCCGGCCGGCTTCGCGATGTCGATCTCCGCCACGTCCGTGGCCTTCACCTGAAGCTCCACGCCGCCCTTGGTGATCACATACGCCTTGTCGCGGGCGCTCCAGTGGATCAGGCCTTTGTTCGTGTCGCCCGCCTCCGTTGTTATCGTGCCGGTGATCCCGGCGGGCGCCGCCACGGCGGCAATCGCGGACGCTGCCGCGAACATCATGATGAGACTTCTACGCATTTGATTTTCTCCTGTTGAAATTTGGCTTTAGATTGTTCTTCACTCGGCCTTCGCCTGGTTCATCGCGTTGACGACCGCCGTCTTGCCCTTGCCCTCCGGGAAGAGCTCGAGGTAGGCGTTGCCGTATTCGAGGACAAGCTCGCTCTGGCTCTTGCCCTGCTTGGCCATGAGCGGCAGAAGCGTGGAGTAGCAGCGCTCGAGGTTCGCCAGCTGCGCGGGCGTCATCTTGCTCGCGGGGTACTCCGGCGTGGGCACGCGGGCCATCAGGAAGGACTGGAACTGCGCGGCTGCGCGGCCGCAGGTGTCCATGGCCTTCTCCTTGAGGCCAAGGGCCTCCTCGGCCTCCATCTTGCGCACCATCACGTCGCCGGAGCGGAGGTCGATCTCGTCCTGGCTCGCCTGGTCCTTGCGGTAGTTGCGCAGCTTCTTCACGGCCTCCACGGCCTGGTTGAAGAAGGCCATGCGGAGGTTGTCGTCCTTCTGGAGGCGGCCCTCCTCGGAGGCTACCTCCACAAGCATCTCGTAGGCGTCGATCACGATCGAGGACTTGGAGAAGTCCTTGTGCGCCACGAACTTGTCCAGGATGTCGTGCGCCTCGCCCCACTGCTTGGCGCCGTAGTGCGCCTTCGCGCGGCCGATCATCGCGCGCGCCATGATGGGCACGCCGTTCGAGAGGCCCTTGGCGAGCTCGGACGCCTTGTCGTACGCCTGGAGGGCGGTGTCCCAGCCGCGCGCCTCCACGAGCGCGTCGCCGGCGGCGAGGAACTGCCCGGCCGTGAACTTGCCCGATGTGGAGAGCATCTGGCGGTACTGCGCCACGCCCTCGGACTTGAGGCCCATCTCGATGAGCGTCTTCGCGAGGCGCGGCACGGAGTTCTTGGCCTCGTCGGAGTCGGGATACTCGCTCTGCAGGCGGGCGAACGCCTTCTGCGACTCCTCCATGTTCTTCTCGGCGGTCCAGATCGTGCCGATCTTGACGAGCGCCTGCGGGGCGTACTTACCCTTCGGGAACGTCTTCAGGTACTCCTCGAACTGCGCGACGGCGCGCTTTCGGAACGCGGGGATGCTCTTCTCCGGGAACTGCAGGCGCTGCCAGCTCTCGCCGGCGAGGAAGAGGGCCGCCTCGCCGTAGTTGCGGAACTTCTCCTTGTCGCCGGCTGTGATGGACTTGTTCGCGAGGGCCGCCGTGGACTCCTTCGCGACGACGTTGAAGTCCTTGATGGCCTTGATCACGTTGACCGCGCCCTGCTTCTGGAGGTCCGCCGCGGCGGCCTCGTTGGTCTCGGCGGCCTTGAAGAGCTCGAACCCGCGCTTCTGCTGCTTGAGCGCCAGGTTGAGCATGGCGGACGTGCGGTCGAGCGGCTTCTTCGCGACGTCGGCGAACTTCCTGAGCCAGGCGTCCTCCTCGGCGGTGTTGCCGAGCTTGCCGTTGCAGAGGGAGAGCATCTTCAGCGAGTCCACGTATCCGGCGGAGTTGGTGTAGTTGTTGGCGATGATGCCGTAGAAGCGCGCGGCCTCCGCCCAGTTCTCGTTCTTCCAGGCCTGCCCGGCGAGTGCCATGGCCATCTGCGGGGCGTTGTAGTGGCGCGGGTAGTTCTTGAAGTAGAGGTCGTAGAGGTTCTTCGCGCCGAGCTTGTTGCCGAGGTCGTTCTCCTTGGCGGCGAGGCGGAGCGTCTGGTCGCCGGCGGGGCGGTAGAGGCTCTTCTTGATGCCGGAGAAGCGCTCGGCGATGTAGCCCTCCGTGGCGTCGGCGCAGAGGCGCCACTCGAGCTTCTCGGCGGGGGTCTTGCCGCGCTGCCACAGGTTGATGTAGCACTCGGCGAGGGTCGCGAGCGCGTCGATGGACTCCTCGATCTCGGGGAACTGCGCGAGCACCTCGCGGTACGTCTTCTCGGCGGCCGCGTAGTCGCCGCCGCGGTACGTCTCGTAGGCGTGGCGGAACTGCATCTGCCGGACCTTCTTCATCTGGTCGGCCGTGATGTTCGTCTTGATCTCCTTCTTGTAGCGCGTCTTGACGAACTTGGCGATGGTGTCGGCAAGCTCGCCCGCCGACGCGGCCCATGAGGACTCCGGGTACTTCACGAACACGTTGATCGCGTGGTTGTACGCGCCGGCGCCGTTGCGCTTGCCGTTCACGCGCGCGCCGAAGAGGGAGTCCTTGATCATGTTCTCGTCGGCCTTCGGCTTCTTCGCCTCTGCCTGCACGGCCTCCCACATCATCTTCGCGAGGAGGTAGCGGCACTCCGGCATCGGGCTCAGGCGGACGTAGCCCTTGGAGCCGTCGGGGTCCTGCTCCACGAGCGAGTCGTGGATCGTGCGCAGCTGGGGCATGTAGCTCTCGACGAGGTTCTGCGCCTTCTCGAGCTGGCCGCGCAGGAGCTCGATGTGCGCCTTCATGGAGATCGCGCGGCCGAAGACGATGATCAGCTCGTCCTTCCAGAGGAGCTTGTCGGCGTAGCCGGTGGCGGTCTTGAGGTAGGCCTCCTTCTGCTTCGCCTTCTTGGGGTCGTCGCCGCAGTCGGTGGCGAGGCGGATGAGCAGCTCGGTGCAGTCGGTCGCGATGGTGCACCACACGTTCTCGTCGAGGTCGAGCTTGAGGAGGCCGCCGTAGATCTTCACGGCCTCGTCGAACTTCTTGTCGTTCACGAGCATCTGCGCCCACTTGTAGGCGGACTCAACGTAGAACGTCTTGAGGTCCGACTTGGGGGTGGGGACCGCCGCGAAGAACTCCTTGTATATCTTGGAGCAGTTGGCCATGTCGCCGCGCGCGTAGTACGCGTCGCCCATCGCGAGGCGGAGCGCCCAGTAGGAGCTGGAGCCCTTGGGCTTCTTGTCGACGACGGCCTGGACCTTGTCGAAGTGGCCGAGGCGCAGCTCGCCCTGGAGCTCGACCACCTCGAGGCGCGGGGCGAGGTCGGGCCACTTGGCCTTCGCCGCCTGGATGACGGGCGCCGCGAAGTCGGGCAGGTTCGCCTCGACGAGCGCGTTGATGTACTTGACCTCCTCGTCCATCTTCGCCTTCTCGGCGGCGGAAATCGCGGGCGCCTTGGGCGCGGCGGCAGGGGCGTCCGCCGCGCGCAGCGTGGCGCTCGGCAGACATACACAGGCGGCAAGCGCCGCCAAGGCAAAATGCGGGCAGAATCTCATGTCCATAAGTATACTCTAAGTTCGGCGTAAACGCAAGAGCAAATTTTAGGGTATTTGCTCCACCACGCCGCGCCGGATCCCCGGCGGGATGCGCACGAGCGCCGCGGAGGCGGAAAGCCCCGCGCCGAAGCCCGCAACAAGCGCGCGGCCAGCCGCAGACGACGAGGCGATCGCCAGCGGCACCGAGCAGGAGCCGGTGTTCGCATAGCGCTCCCCCGCGGAGGCGAGCTGGTCCGCGAGGCCAAGCGCCGAGGCGAGCTGGCGCACCATGTACATGTTTGCGGCGTGCGGCGCGAATACGTCCGGACGCTCCCCGGCGGCGGAGAGGAAATCCCGCAGGAACGCGGTGACGTCCGCCGCGACGAAGCGGAAGACCCCGAAGCCGTCCATCTTGATCGGGCCCCGCGCGCCGCAGAAAAGCGCGTCGCCGCGCGCGCCGTCCGTTAGGAAGTCGAAGAGCGCCTCGCCGCCGGAATCGCCGGGGGCGATGAGCGTGGCGGTGGCGGCGTCGGACATCACGGCCACCGTGTTCACGTCCGCCACGTCCACGAGCGCGCTCTGCACGTCGCCGTCCAGGAGCAGCGTCTTCCTCCCCGTCGCCGCCGCGAACTGCCCCGCGACGAAGAGCCCGTACGGATAGCCGCTGCACGCCATCGAAAGGTCCATCGCCGCCACATTCCCCGGAAGCCCGAGCCTCGCGGCGACGGACGCGGCGACCGCCGGGAACCTGCGCGGCGAGGAGAACGTCACAGCCACCACCGCCCCGACTTCCGCGGCGTCCACGCCTTCCAGCGCCGGACGCGCGGCGCCCACCATCAGATCCTCCACCGTCACGCCCTGCTCCACGATGCGTCGCTCGGCGAAGCCGGTCGTCTTCACAAGCGCCTCGGCCTTCTCCCTCCCCGCGAGCGCGGCGCACACGTCCAGGTTCGAGACCGTGCGCGAAGGCACGCATCCGAACACGGACTCTATCTGGAACTCGGGGATTCTGGTCATGGCGCCGTCTCCATTTGCATTATTCTACATTCATATCCGGCCGAGGGGTTGACGAAGAAAAGCTCGCCTCCACCCCGGCGCTCAAGGACGCGGATCTCCTCGCCGCCGTGCAGAAGAACCCGCCGCCTGCCGTCGTCCTTCACCGCGAAGCCCGGTCCGAGCGCGGCGGCAAGGGCGTCCGCCGGCAGCCTTGCGAACGCGATCTCGAAGAGAGCGTATTCCGGAGCGAGCGCCGCCGGCACACGCGGCTCGCGCTCCCATGTGATCCTGCGCGGACGCTCGACGGTGAGCGTCGCGAGGCGCATCTGCGGCGCGAGCAGGACGATCTTCAAGGTCTCGCCGTCGCCCTTCGTCACGATCTCCGCCGTGAACGCCTTGTCCTTCCACGCCACCTCCAGCGCCTCCGCGCGCGTTCCGCGCTCGTGCGCGAGGAGAGCCTCCGCGAGCGGCGCCGTGGCCGCCTCCGCGCCGCGCGCCACCTCCACCGCGCGCGGCTCGTCGCGGACGACCGTCGTGGCGCACCCGGCGGCGAACATGGCCGCGAACGCAGCTATGCATGCCTTTCTCATCGTCACACCCTGAGGAAAACGTTCTTCCTGTAGAGGAAGTAGAGGAACAGCCAGCAGACCGCGATGTAGCCCGCCGCGAGCAGCACCTTCCCCCATGCCGCCGGCAGAAGCGCCGCCGCCCCGGAAAGGAAGAATCCATTTATGGAGTTGAACGGGACGATGCGCACCGCCACGTAGATCGTTATGGAGTTCATGCCCACGACGCGGAGGAAGAACGTCCAGCGCCGCCACATCTTGACGTCCACGATCCAGTAGAAGGCGGCGAGGAGCATCGCGGACCACCCTCCGGCCACCAGAATGAATGTCGGCGACCACATCGCCTTCACCACCGGGCACACCCCGGCCGCGGAGATCCCCAGCCCGGCCAGCAGCATCGCCGCCCCCGCCCCCGCCATCGCAAGCGCCTTCCTGTTCCCCGAGACGCCCGCGCAGCGGATGAAGGAGCCGGCGAACATCCCGAGCGACGCCGTCACCATGCCGGTGATGTATCGCGGCAGCCCCTCCGGGTCGTAGAGCGGACGGTACTTGTGCCCGGCGTAGATCACGCGGTCGAGCCAGCAGATGAACGAGCCCTCCATCGAGAACCTGTCCGCCGCCGGGTAGTCCGGCGCGTGGGCGAAGTACATCACCGCCCCGTAACCCACGAGCGCGCAGAGGCACACCGCAAGCCTCGCCCTCCATCCAAGCCACATGTACATGAACGCGGCCAGCGCCCACGAGACGCCGATGAGCGCCAGCACCGAAGGTATGCGGAGACTCGCGAAGTTGAGCTTGAAGAGCCCCTGCGTGACCAGCCCCAGGAACACGAGCGCCGCCGCGCGGCATACGATCCTGCCCGAGATGCGCGCGGCTGAGCTCCCCCTCTCCCGCTGCTTCGCGAAGGAGAACGGGAACGTGACGCCCGCTATGAAAAGGAACAGCGGGAAGATGAGGTCCTCGATGTGAAACCCCTCCCACGGCACATGCCTCAGCTGCGTCGGCAGCCAGCTCTCGGAGCCGAAGCCCAGCGCCGCGCAAAGCGTCACGAGAAAGGGGCCGAGGCCGGTGATCATGAGCATGTCAAGCCCACGCAGCGCGTCGAGCGACATCAGTCTGTTCTTCTTCTCGTCCATGTCCATGCCGAAAGTTTATCAAAACGCCCTTCGCCGCGCAACGCGAAAAAGTGGTATAATCTTCCACAGCCATGCAGAAACAAGCACGCAACGAAGAAATCGCCTCCGCCCCGCCGGAGCTGCTCGCCCCCGCCGGCTCTCTGGAGACCGCCCTCGCCGCGTTCGCCGCCGGCGCCGACGCCGTGTACCTGGGCCTGGACGCCTTCTCCGCGCGCGCCGAGGCCGTGAACTTCACCCCCGCCCAGCTACGCGACCTGATCGCCTTCGCCCGCCAAAGCGCACCCGCCCCCAAGAAGGTTTATGTCACCTTCAACACGCTCATCACGGACGACGAGCTGCCCTCGGCCGTCGAGAAGCTCGCCGTCCTCGACGAGCTCTCCCCCGACGGCCTCATAGTCCAGGACCTCGGCGTCGCCTCAATCGTCCGCCGCCACTTCCCCTCCCTCGCCCTGCACGCCTCCACGCAGCTCGTCGCCCACAACCTCGAAGGCGTCCTGGCCCTCAGGGACCTCGGCTTCACGCGCGTCGTCCTCGCCCGCGAACTCTCCCTCGACGAAATCCGCTCCATCTCGAAGCGCTGCGGCGTGGAGATAGAGGTGTTCGTGCACGGCGCGCTCTGCTATTCGCTCTCCGGCCTCTGCCTCTTCTCCGCCATCGAGAAGAACCGCAGCGGCAACCGCGGCCGATGCGCATACTGCTGCCGGCTCGCGTACACCGATCCATCCGGCCGCCGATCCCTCCCCTTCTCCATGCGCGACCTCCGCCTCGACGACGCACTCCCCGCCCTCGCCGACGCCGGCGTCGCTTCCCTCAAGATCGAGGGCCGCATGAAATCCGCCCTCTACGTCGCGAGCGCCGTCAAGCACTACCGAGACATCCTCGACGGCGCCCCCGAGACCACCACCCGCGCCGACCTCGAGACCGTCTTCTCCCGCCGCACCACTCCCCTCTACATCCACGCCTACCCCGATCCCCGCCGCCCCGCTCCGTCCGACCCTCCTGTCATCGACCCTTCGTCGCTCGGGCACCTCGGCACCCCCATCGGCGTCGTCAAGCGCATCACGCGCGACCGCGAAGGCCGCGCATGGATACGCTTCCACACGAACCGCCCCCTCGAAAAGCACGACGGCCTCCAGTTCGCCCAGGAAGGCGGCAAGCCCATCGGCTTCGGCATCACCGAGATGCGCACAGCCCTCTCGCGCCGCAATTGCTTCTCCGTCCCCGCCGACACCGACGTGGAGATCCTCCTCCCCGATTCCGGCGACCTGCCCCTCCCCCATGGTATCGCCCCCTCCCATGGAATCGCCCCCAAAAACAACCTGAACCTCCCCCCCTTACGGGGAGAGGTCTTCTGCTCCGCCTCCAGCGAAATGAAGCGGCGCTTCCCCGTCCCTTCATTCAGACCGGCCGAGCTCTCGCCAGGCGTGCCCGTGGATTTCACCCTGTCGCTTGCCGAAGGCGGCATCTCCGCCACGGCGGCCCCCGCACGGGCCGGCTGGGAACCGGCCAGCGTCTCCATCCCCGGGCATCTCGAGAAGGCGCGCGATCCATCCGCCACGCCCGCCGCCGCGCGCAAGGCGTTCTCGAAGCTTGGCGGCACGCGCTGGGCCTTCTACGGCATCTCCGTGGAAGATCCCCTCGGCCTCTTCGCGCCGCCTGCTCTGCTGAACGACGCGCGCCGCCGCCTTGTAGCCGCGCTCGACTCCGCGCTCGAAGAATCCCGCGCCGCGCGCATCTCCGCCGCCCTCGCCCCCTCCCATGGAATCACCCCCAAAAACAACCTGAACCTCCCCCCTTCACGGGGGGAGATCCTGAAGCTCCGCCTCGATCAACCCCTTCCTCCATCCATCGCCGATTTCTCGGAGATCGTCGTTGCCGTCGGCCATCTGCCTGGCCGCGAAATCGAGGCGGCCCTCGCCTCGCGCTTCGCCGCCTGCGCCGGCCGCATCCGCCTGGCCCTCCCCGTCTTCACGCACGAGGCCGATTTCAACGCGCTCCGATCCGCCGTCAAGCATCTCATGCGCGCCGGATTCGCGAAATGGGAGGCGTCCGACCTCGCCGCCCTGCGCCTTCTGCGTGCACTCGGCGCAACGGACATCACGGCCGACTGGCCCCTCTACTCCTTCAACCGCGCCGCGCGCGCGCAGCTCGCCGAGATGGGAGTGGCCCGCACGGTGATGTCGCCCGAGAGCTCCGCCGCCGCGGCCGCAGGAGAACCGCCCTTCCAGACGCCCCTCCCTGGAACAGCTGGCGCCGCGCCCGTCGAGTTCCTCGTGCGCCAGTCCACCCCTCTCTTCATCTCGCTCACGCGCCCCGCCGCCGAAGACCCGTCGCGCCTAACCGGCCTCGACGGCGATTCGTTCATATCCTATTTCTCAGACGGCCTTTGGATCACCATCCGCGCCGAACCCCGCACATTCCCCCGCCCATCGGGCGACGGCGTCATTCTGCGCACCGATCTCTCCTGGGACGCGCCCAGCGCCTGAAGACCTCCTCGGCCTTCTTGCCGCGGAAGGTGAAGTCCCTCGCGCGCACCTGCTCGCGCGCCACGCCTTCCCGCCTCGGCGAGTTCTGATCCCACTTCCACCAATGGAAACCCCTGATCCACGGCTCGCGCGCGAACACGCGGAAGAGCGCCTCCATGTACTTCGCCTGCTCGTCCTCGTCCGCGACCGCCTCCACGTCTAGCGCCGATGGCGACACCGCGCCGTCCTTCATCGACGCACATCCACACTCTCCGAAGACGATCGGCCTCCCCGCCGCCTTCGCTATCGCGTGCATCTTCGCATGGGCGCCCTTCAGCCGCGCCGCCATGTCCTCCACGGTAAGCTCCTTCCCCATGTCGGCCTTCGTGCGCGCCGGGCAGTAGTAGCTTATCGTGAGATAGTCGAGCGCATGGAACCAGTGGTTCGTGTCGGAAAGGCACTTCACGAAATCGATGGCGCCGGTGTGGAGCGTATGGCAGCTCGTGACAGGCCCCGAATACACCTGCCTGACGGCGGCGACAACAGCCCTCCACCTCTCGCTCTCGTTGATCATGCGGTCGAGCTCGCTGTCCAGGCAGAACGCCTCGCACTTCGTGCGCTGGGCGATGCGCGCGTAGTAGGCGCTGCGCTCGGCCATGGAGGCGAACCACTCCGCGCGCCTCCTCGTGGCCCTGCCAGGCATTCGCTCGCGGTCCTCGATCATCCACACCCCAAGACGGCCTATGCCGTCCTTGCACTCCAGCATCGGACGGAGCTGCACCTTCATCCCCTTGGCGTGGATGAGGTCTATGGCGTCCATGAGCTCGATGTCGTTGGGGGTCCCCGCGAAGTCCTTGTACTGGAACGAGGACGAGCAGGCGTCCTGCCACACGGTGGGGACCACCGTCACCCACGTCGCGCCGGCGCGGGCGATGGCGTCTATCTCGGCCCTCGCCTCCACCGAGCCGAAGTACCCGTTCGTCGCGTAGAAGCCGAACGTCACGCCCCACTGCATTCCATCGGGCATCTCCGCGGAGCGCGCGGCATGCGGCGCGAATGTGGCCGACGCCAGAGCGGCGGCAATGATGAAACTCGTCTTCGTCATGTCGTGGTTCCCTCCAATGGCTCCCTGAAGCGGAACGTCGAGATGTCCACGGCCTTCCTGGTCGCGGGGTCGAAAGTGACCACCGCCCCCTCAAGCGTGGCCGGGCCTCCCGCCACCTCGAAGCGGGCCGGAACTCCGGTGAGGAACTTCTGCAGGACGGGCTTGAGGTCTCGCCCGAGCGAGGAGCGCCAGGGCCCCGTCATGCCCAGGTCGCTGAGGAACGCCGTGCCGCCGGGGAGGATCGTGGCGTCCGACGTCTGCACGTGCGTGTGCGTTCCCACCACGGCCGTGACGCGCCCGTCGAGATAGTTCGCCAGGGCGATCTTCTCGGATGTGGCCTCGGCATGGAAGTCCACGAACACCGGGACGTCCTTCGGCATCTCGTTCAAGGCGGCGTCGGCCGCGCGGAACGGACAGTCCGCCGGCCCCATGAAGACCCTCCCTATGAGGTTCAGCACCGCGAACCTGCAGATCGGCGTGGTCACCAGCGTCCATCCCTTCCCAGGCGCCGACGGCGGGAAGTTCGCAGGGCGCACTATGCCCTTCAGCTGCCCTATCGTGGGCGCGAACTCCTTCTGCCCCCATGCGTGGTCGCCGAGCGTGATGGCGTCGGCCCCCGCCTCGAAGATCTCCTTCGCGAGCGGAACCGTCAGACCAGACCCCGCGGCGGCGTTCTCGGCGTTCACCACCACCGCCGCAAGGCCCAGCTCGCGCCTCAGCCCCTGGACGCGCTCCTTGAAGATCCGCCGCCCAGGGGAGCCGACTATGTCGCCTAGCATGAGGATCTTCATCGCTCCGCCTCCCCCTCCACGATCATGTGGCCGGGCATCCCGCCCCGGCCTCGGCCGACGCCGACAGCGCCCCGCCGCTCACTCCCGGCTCCCCCGCGAAGAGGATCATCCCCTCCGAGACCCCCACGCTCATCTTGCGCGGCGCGAGATTCGCCACGAAAAGCACCTCCCGGCCCACCAGCGCCGCAGGGTCGGGATACGCCGCGCGTATCCCGCTGAATATCGTGCGCCGCCCGAGTGGGCCGCAGTCGAGCTCGAACTTCAGCAGCTTCGACGACTTCGGCACCGTCTCGCACGCAAGCACCTTGCCCATGCGGAAGTCGATCTTCTCGAAGTCCGCGAACGAGATCTCCGGCTTGAGCGGCGGAAGGCCCTTCGCCGATCCCGGCGCTTCGCCTCCCGCACCAGCCACTTTGCTCTTGTTCTTCGACGCGCGGCTCTCGTGCGCCACCTCGCCCGTGGACGCCGGGTTCACCGTGGCGGCCTTCACCATCGCCTCCACCTGCTTCTGGTCGATGCGGGTCGCGAGATACTCGTACTTGCCGATCGAGACGTCCTCGAGCGTCCGCCCGGCGTCCGCCCATGAATACGGCCCCTCGCCGAAGAGCTCCGACACCTTGTCGGCGTACACCGGAAGGACCGGCTTCAGGTAGATCGCGAGGATGCGGAAGACGTTGAGTATCGCCGTCAAGGTGGCCCGGGTGGCCTCCGCGCCGTCGGGCGCCTTTATTGTCTTCCACGGCTCGCGCCTGTCGAAGAACATGTTGGCGGCGTCGGCGATCTTCGCCACCTCCACCGGCACCTGCGAGAATCGGCGCGCCTCGTAGTGGGCTGCGATCGTCTCGGCGCGCGAACGCGCCTCCGCGACAAGTGCCCGGCCTTCGTCGTCCAATGCGCCCATGCGCCCGTCGAGGTGCTTGTTCAGCATCTGCGCGCCGCGCGAGGCGAGGTTGGTGATCTTGCCCACGAGATCGGAGTTGACGCGCGAGACGAAGTCCTGCAGGTTGAGGTCCATGTCGTCCATCGTCGGCCCCAGCTTGCACGCGTAGTAGTACCTGAGCGCCGACGCCGGCAGATGGTCCAGGTATGTGCGCGCGTTCACGAACGTGCCCTTGCTCTTGGACATTTTCTCGCCGTTCACCGTCAAAAACCCGTGCACGAACACCTTGTCGGGCGTCTTCACCCCTGCCGTGTGCAGCATCGCCGGCCAGAACAGGCAGTGGAACCGTATGATGTCCTTGCCGATGAAGTGATAAAGCTCCGTGGCCTGAGCGCCACCTTCCGCACTAGGCGCTTCTCCCTGCGGCCACCAATCCTCGAGCTTCTGGCCGTGCGCCGAGCACCAGTTGTCGAGCGAGGCGATGTAGCCTATCGGCGCGTCCACCCAAACGTAGAAGAACTTGCCGGGGCGGCCAGGGATCTCGAATCCGAAGTAGGGCGCGTCGCGCGAGATGCACCATCCCCTGAGGGGCTCGTTGAACCATTCGAGGAGCTTGTTGGATATCTCGCTCGCGGTGTGCTTCGGCAGCCACTCCTTGAGGAAGTCGCGGAAAGGCTCGAGCTCGAAGTAGACGTGCTCGGAGTCGCGCACGGTCGGCGTGCCGCCGCAGGTGGTGCAGACAGGACTGCCCAGCTCCTCGGCGGCGTATGTGGCGCCGCACTTGTCGCAGCTGTCGCCGTACTGGTTCGGCGCGCCGCACTTGGGGCAGACGCCCTTCACGTAGCGGTCCGGCAGGAACATCCTGCACTTCTCGCAGTAGAGCTGGGGCGAGACGCGCGTGGTGACAGCGCCGCTTCTCTCCATCGCCGCGAAGATGGACTCCGAATGGGCCTTGTTCTCCGGGGAGTTTGTGGAGTAGTAGTTGTCGAAGGATATCTCGAAGTCGGTGAAGTCCTTCAGATGGGCTGCGTGCGAGCGGGCGATGAGCTCCTCGGGGGAGATGCCCTCGCCGCGCGCGCGGATCATCACGGGCGTGCCGTGGGTGTCGTCCGCGCACATGTACACGCACTCGTGCCCGCGCATCTTCATGAAGCGCACCCACATGTCCGTCTGGATGTACTCCACCAGATGGCCGAGGTGTATGTCCCCGTTTGCGTAGGGGAGCGCGCTTGTGACGACTATTCTTCTTTTCTCTGACATTTCTGACCTGTGCTTTCTAGAACGCAGTATATTCTACCATATTCCTCGCCCATGTGAAAGACTCTTCTCGACAGGCCGCTATTCCGCCTTGGCGCCGATCTCCCCTGGTTTTCTCCCTTGATTTGCGGCCGCAACGGCAATTCGCGACGCATAGCCCTATCCCGCCTTGGCCTTGAACCTCTCTGGCCTCTTCCCTGTGGCCGCCACGGCTATTCGCGGCGCGTAGTCGGGATGCAG
>CAMOHV010000005.1 GCA_946615275.1 uncultured Verrucomicrobiota bacterium
TGCAGATGCCGACGACGGGAAGCCCCAGCGCCGCCGCCTTCCGCACCATGTAGCGCTCGAAGCGGTACCGCTCCTCCGTCTCGCCCCTGATGGAGCCGAACACGACGAGCGCGTCCGCCCCCGCGACCATCTCGTCCATCTGGTTGGTGTTCGCGAGCTTAGGCAGGATTACCGGCAGGAAGCCGGCCATGCTCACGGCGTCGACCATGCCGCGGCTGACGATGATCTGCCTGTTCGTCGAGCAGGAGTCGACGATCAGCGCGACCTTTGATCGTCCACCCGTCGAAGCGCATCCGCAGGCAGCGGACAGTAGAATGGCGAGGGCAGGCAGGAGAATGTTCTTCATTTAGCGCACCTTTTCTTGCAGTGACGAGTTGGACGGCGCGTCAGTCGCGCCGCCCGCATGGGCAGGATAGAACGGATATATGAGCGGCAGCAGCAGCATGCATACCGCGAAGGCCAGCGCCGGGAGGAATATGCCTGGCCGGAAGAAGTCCTTGAAGCGCAGCCCCCCGGCGATCACCGCGACTCTATGCTTCTTCTTAGTCATTGGCTTTGTCTTCCTCTGCAATGGCAACACGATGTATTTTACACCATCTCGCCGCCGATTTCAAGCAGTACGGCGGGTAGTCAAGGGAGCATCTGTTTTTTCACCCATGCGCATAGAGATTGGGGAACAGCCAGGGCAACAGGGAAAAACAACTTGAAGAGTGGCGTGGGCGGGTTGGCCCGCGCGCAACAGGCAAGTCGTTTCAAATATTTGTTCCCATCATAGGAAGGGGAGACAGTGAATCCCCCCTCAGCGATGCATTACGGGATTTCGCTGTCAGACGAGGCGGTTTTATGGTATAATCAGCTTCATGAAAATCAAGAGATATGTTGTGCGCGCGGCGCTGGCGGCGTTTGGGGGATTCGCGGCGGCGTTTGCCGACGGCGCGGGCGGCGTGGTGATGAACGAGATGCCCGATGGCTCCACGCTATATACGTTCAAGGAGTCTGGGATGTTCGTTCCGCCTGTGGGCGGCTTCGCCGAGGTGCTGCTTGTCGGCGGCGGAGGGGGAGGGAGTGGGGACGTGTACTACGGTGGCGGCGCCGGCGGCGGCGCTGGCGGCGTGCTTGTCATGCATGAAGTGCCGATTGTGGCGGGTAGGGAATATGCGGTGGTTGTGGGCGCGGGTGGAGCACCGGGCGAGAACGGAGGAGATTCGTCTGCGTTCAATGGGACTGCGTGTGGTGGCGGCGCGGGAGGCAACGGTGCGCAAGCCGAGACGGCGGCTGGTTCAGTCGGAGGTTCTGGCGGTGGCGGATGCGGACGCTATCGGGATGACAATGTGTATGGCGGCGGCGCAGGTGTGTCTGGGCAGGGGAATGCCGGAGGCTCCGGCGCAAAGTATGATCCAAGCACCACGGCCATTTCCGGCGGTGGCGGCGGTGCTGGCGCGGTTGGAGGTGACGCGGATGTGGACGGCAAGAAGGCTGGTTCCGGCGGAGACGGGATCTCGTTTCTGCAATTCAACGCCTTTGGCACGAATGTATGGTATTGCGGCGGCGGCGGCGCGGGCGGATCGGTGAATAAGAGCATCCCCGTCGGCTCCGGTGGCAAGGGCGGTGGCGCGAACGGGAACAATTCAGGCGAAGGCTTTGATGGAGCGCCTAATACCGGCGGTGGCGGCGGAGGGGGGTCGTATTCCTACGATGGATCCGCCTGGCGGACATACGGCGGCGGTTCTGGCGGATCGGGTGTTGTCGTGATAAGGGCGTACCCGCAGTGTGTCTTCACCTCCTCTCGCCTTGCCGACGGCAGCACGGTCTTCACCATTACGAAATCGGGCTCGTTTTCGATGCCGATGAAGGGGGAGGTTGAGGTGTTCCTTGTGGGCGGCGGCGGAGGAGGAGGAGGGAATCCGATAAAGGAGCTTGCCACCGGTCAGCAAACTGCCGTTGGATATGACAGCCGTGCAGGCGGCGGCGGAGGTGGAGGTGGTGTGGTCCATGAAACAGGGGTTGCGGTGTCGGCCAGGGACTATCTTGTGGTGGTTGGAGCAGGTGGCGCGCAGAACTGCATGGGGCAGAACACGATGGCGTTCGGACTGGAGGCGCTTGGCGGCGGAAGCGGCGGAACGTCTAAGGCCGATCCGATGTCGGGAGGTTCTGGCGGCGGAGCGGGGTCCAAGAGCGGAAACTGCGCGGTGTTCGTCGGCGCGGAGAGCGCCAATCCAGTGCAGGGACATGCCGGCGGCATGGCATATACCCTGGCGTACAATAACCAAGGTGGCGGAGGCGGCGGAGGCGGCGCTGGTGGCCCGGGGGGGGATGGCTGGGCGGAGACCGCAAACGGCGACGGCACGATTACGACCAACCGTGTGGCGGGATCGGCGGGTTGTGGCGTGGTTTGTCCGTTCCTTTCGAATGGTGTGATGTATGGCGCTGGCGGCAAGGGCGGCATCAGTGACTATTCGCACAATAACGCTCCTGACAACTGTGGCGCCGACGGTGCACCCAACACGGGCATGGGCGGCGATGGAGGGCGTTCATATGTGCACGTGAGCGCCGGGCATGGCGGCGCCGGCGGCAGCGGCATAGTGATCATCCGTTGTTTTCTGCCGCCGAAAGGCTTGAACATTACCATACGATGACCATGATGAAACAAGCAATGGCGGCGTTTGCCGCCGCGCTCTGCGCCGCCATGCCGGCCGCGCAATCGGCGGCCGCGCCGGAGGCGCGGTATTCCCTCGCCGCGCCGGGGCGCGTGACGATCGTGATCGAGGACGCCGCAGGCAGGCGCGTGCGCAATCTTCTCTCGGACGAGCCGCGCGCCGCCGGCGCGCAGTCCGAGCCTTGGGACGGGCGCGACGATCTCGGCAACCCCATGCCCGCCGGAGAATACCGCTGGCGCGGCCTCGTGCACGGCGGGATCACCGCCAACTGGCTCGGCGCGTTCTACTCGCCCGGCTCCACGCCGTGGCGTCAGCACACTCGCCCCGGCGGATGGAACCTGCGCGCGAGCGGCGCGGGCGGATGGCTCTCCGACCACACCGCGCCCTGGTGCCTCTTCGCCGATTCGCGCCACGTCTATGTGGGGGCCAAGACGGCCGAGGCAGGCGACGCGATAGTCCAGTGCGACCTCGACGGGCGCAAGCTCTGGGGCACGCTCTGGCTCGGGCTCTCCGGCGCGCACGCCATCTGCACCGAGGGCGACACTCTCTACGTGGCCGGCGAGGGGTTCTGGATGGGCAAGCGCCTGGGCGTGAACATCTTCGACGTCAAGGACTACAAGTGGATACGCCTCCCGAAGGAGGTGTACGCCCGCCACATAATGCACGACTCCGCGCTCGTGCGCGAGAAGAGCGAGGACTTCAGCGGCATCGTGGGGATGTACCTCACCGCCGAGCACATCGCCGTGGCGCTCTCGGACAGGAACCGCGTCTCGTTCTTCGACCGCCGCACGGGCCTCTGGCACCACGATGAGCCGATGTCGAACGCCGAGGCGCTCGCCAGGCGTCCGTCCACCAAGATGTTCCACGGCCGCGCCACCGATGCGGACGGCAATCTCTACGTGTGCGACACAAACCGCGAGGAGCAGTGCGTGAAGGTGTTCTCGCCCTCTGGCAGGCTCCTGCGGCGCATCGGCAGGCGCGGCGGACGCCGCGAAGGGCGCTACGATCCGCTCGCGATGGCGAATCCCGTGGACGTGGCCGTGGACGCGCGCGGCAACGTGTGGGTGTGCGAGAACAGCTTCCTTCCAAAGCGCGTGAGCGTATGGACGCGCGAGGGCGCGCTTGTGCGCGAATACGTCGGCACGCCGTTCTACGGCGGCGGCGGCTCCATAGACTCCGCCGGGCGCTTCGCGTACTACGGAGGCATGCGCTTCCGCCTTAAGGAAGGTTTCGCGGGCGCGGAGCTGGACGCCGTCCTCTACGATCCTTCCGTTCATCCCGAAGTGCCCGGCGTGCCGCCGCGCGATCCCGAGATGGGCCACGCCGGGCCTTCCACCGTGCGCGAATGGCGTGGACGCACCTATCTAGTCTCGGACGACGGCCCGGGTCGCCGCCAGTCGTTCATCGGCGAGGTCGTGGGCGACCGCCTTGCGCCGCGCGTCGTGTTCGGCTCGGAATGGGCGGCTGACTCCAACGGGCGCAAACGCCAGACGGGCGTGTTCCTGTGGCAGGACGGCGTCAAGACCGTCTCGCCCGATTTCTCATACGGCGCGGAATGGGCGATGCGCCTGGGGCCGGAGATGGAGATCGTGATGCGGACGAAGGACGGGAAGAGCCTCGCCGTGTTCGCGCCGGTCCCCGGCGGGGCGCTGCGCTACGATCTCGCGAATGTGCAGCTTGTGCCTCTGCCGCCGGAGCTCGCGAAGGTGTGCTCGCTTTCGATGGCGCCGGACGGGCGCTCCTTCATCGTCAATCGCGGCGGCTGCGGCGAGCAGGGCGCGACGAACAACCTCTTCGGCGCTGTCTCGCTTTCGGGGCGCACGCTGTGGACGTATCCCAACCCATACCCCAGCAACACGCACAACTCGCCCCTGCCGCGTAGGGGCGAACTCAGGCACACGCTCGGCATCGAGGGCTTCTCGTCCGCCGCCCCCGGCGGGCTGATGCTCCTGAACGGCAACAAGGGGACGCGCTACCTCTTCACCGTGGACGGGCTCTTCGTGGCGGAGCTTTTCGGCGACATGCGCACGCACCCCGCCACGCAGAACCTCCCCGCCGCCGAGCGGGGGATGGTCTTCTCTGAGAACTCGCTCTGCGACGAGTGCTTCTACGGGTGGTTCGGGGACGTCGCGGGAAGGCCGCATCTCATCGAGGGCAAGGACTCGCTCAACATCTGCGAGCTTCGCGGTGCGGATACGATCGCGCGCCTTGGCGGCGGCTCGCTGTGCCTCGCCGCCGCACCGCCGCCGCTTTCGAGCGTGTCGCGCGCGGAGCGCGGACCGGCCCGGACCGTCAAGGCGGGCGGCTTCGGGCTCACGCACGACTGGTGGGAGATGGCGTCATGTCCGTTCCCGGAGGCGGCCCCCGTCGCGCGTTTCTCGATGGGCTGGAACACGAACAGGCTTACGCTCCATTACGGCGTAGACGACCCCACGCCGTTCGAGAACGCCGGGGAGGCGCAGCATACGCTTTTCCACTCCGGCGACGCGCTGGACTTCCGCTGGGAGGGCGACCCTGGGGCCGACCCGAAGCGGCGCGCCCCCGCGCCAGGCGACCAGCGTCTGGTGATCGCGCCGATGGGCGGGAAGCCAGTGGTCGTGCGCTATGTGTTCGTCGATCCGGCAGCGAAGACGCCGCCGGTGGAGTTCGCCTCGCCTGTCGGGCGCGTTGCGGTGGCGCGAGTGGAGACGGTGGTGGACGCTAAGGTGGAGGTCAAGCGTAGGAAGGGCGGATACACGGCGAGGATCGACATCCCCTGGAAGTCGCTTGGCGAGAAGGTCCCGTTCGCGGGCGGAATCCGCCGCGCCGACGCGGGGGTGGTCTTCGGCGACCCCGCCGGTGCGCGCGCGATGCGGCGGCAGTATCTCTTCGACCCCGGTTCGCAGGAGGTCTCCGACATCCCGTCCGAGGTTAAGGTGGACCCATCGGCCTGGGGTTCGTTCGAGTTCTGAGGTTCCATTCCAAATGAGCAGTACAATTATCTCCGTCGGTGGATTGACGGAGCGGCTGCACTGTGGTATAATATTCACTTTCCGCCGAAAGAAGGCGGGTCAAGCGATTTTGGAGATTTCAAATGGCGACGAAGAAACAAGACGACTTCATGGTCTTCTCGGGGACGGCGAACCTGCCGCTCGCCGAGAAGGTGGCGAAGTATCTGAAGCGTCCGCTCAACAAGATTGACATAAAGCACTTCCCCGACGGCGAGACGTTCTGCCAGGTGAAGGAGGGCGTGCGCGGCAAGGACGTGTTCGTTATCCAGAGCGGCTCCCCCGCCCCGAACGAGGCGTACATGGAGCTCTTCGTGATCATCGACGCCCTGAAGCGCGGAAGCGCCGCGCGCATCACGGCCGTGATCCCCTACTACGGCTACGCCCGCCAGGACCGCAAGGACCAGCCGCGCGTGCCAATCACGGCGCGCCTCGTGGCGAACCTCATCACCGCGGCGGGGGCGGACCGCGTCCTGACCCTCGACCTCCACGCGAACCAGATCCAGGGGTTCTTCGACATACCCCTCGACCAGCTGCACGCCGAGCCCGTGATCCTCGACTACATCCGCAAGAGCCGCTACAAGAAGCCCATCGTGGTCTCGCCCGACACGGGCGGCGCCAAGACCGCCTACGGCTACAGCCGCAAGCTCAAGACCGGCCTCGCGATCGTCGCGAAGCAGCGCACGGGGGATTCCACGGTGGACGCCTTCAGCGTGGTGGGCGACGTCGACGGCTGCGACGTGATAATGATAGACGACATGACCGCGACCGGCGGCACGCTCTCGGCGGCGGCGAAGATGTGCCGCGAGCAGGGCGCGAAGAGCGTCCACGCCTTCGTGAGCCACTTCCCGCTGACGCCCAAGGGCATGGAGAGGCTCATGACGGAGACGCAGCTCGACGAGCTGGTGGTCACGGACACGATCCAGCTAAGGCCCGACTTCGACGTCTCGAAGCTGCCGTTCAAGCTCAAGGTGCTGTCCGTCTCGAAGCTGATAGGCGAGGCGATACGGCGCATCCACGAGAACAGGAGCGTGAACGACCTGTTCAACCACGAATGACGATTTGCCGCCGAGGGTAGCGCGCGTGCGCGAGAGCAGGCGGAGAAACAGAAGAAAGAAGAAAGATGGAACCAATCAAGATCAAAGCGGAGGACCGCGCCGAAAAGGGAACCGGCGCCGTCCGCCGCCTGCGCCGGGCGGGGAAGGTCCCCGGGTCGGTGATGTTGATGAACAAGGGCGGCGTCAGGCTCGTTAAGTTCGACGCGCACGAGTTCATGCTTGGTCTGCGCGGCCACTCCAGCAAGCAGCTGCTGGTCACGCTTGACATCAACGGCGGCGAGATGTCTGCGCTCATGCGCGAGATGCAGAACGACGTCGTGGCCGGAACGCCGATACACGTGGACTTCAGCGAGGTGTCGCTGACAGAGAAGGTGCGCGTGACGGTGCCGATGTACCTCGTGGGCGAGGCCGTCGGCGTGAAGCTCGGCGGCGGCGTGCTGGAGCAGGTGCTCCGCACGGTGGAGGTGGAGTGCCTCCCCACCGAGATCGTGGAGAAGGTCGACGTCGACGTCTCCGGGCTTGGTCTCGACCAGACGCTTTTCGTTCGCGACCTCAAGCTTGGCGACAAGCTCACGGTCGTGACGCGCGGCGAGCTCGCCGTGGCCGTCGTGAAGGCCCCTGAGGGCGCCGACGCGGCAGCCCCCGGAGCGGCCGCGGCCTCCGACGCCCAGCCGGAAGTGGTCAAGAAGGGCAAGGACGAGGACGCCAAGAAGGCCGAGGCGGCGAAGAAGTAAACGACTCAATGCCGCTTTGATGCGGCGGAAAGCTTTTTGCAATGAAGAAATACGATGCTCTTTACATCTTCGCCGGCCAGGCGAAGGACGACGTCCTCGAGAACGCGATCGCCAAGGCTGTCGCGGAGATCACGCGCCTTGGCGGGAACATCCTCTCGCAGGAGGTCCTCGGCAAGCGCGTCTTCGAGCGCCCGATGCAGAAGCGCGAAAGCGGCGTCTACGTCGCGGTGCGCTTCGAGTTCGACCCCGCAAGCGTCCGCGAGCTGGTGAACCGCTACCGCCTCGTGGAGGAGGTCTTCCGCGTGCGCATCCTCGCCGTCGACGAGCGCCGCGAGGCGAAGCTCGCCGTCCAGCGCGAGGAGGCCGCCAAGCGCGCGGCGCTCGCCGAGCAGCGCGCGGCCGAGGCCGCGGCGCAGGAGGAGTCGGCCGCAGCCGAGGCGGCGGCCGAGTGACATCCCGGAGGTTATTGAAATGCCGTCATTCAACAAAGTCATTGTGATGGGCAACCTCACGCGCGACCCAGATCTGCGCACAGTGGGAATGAACGCCGTCAAGGTGTGCCGTTTCGCGCTTGCGCTGAACGAGCGCCGCAGGGACCGTCAGGGAAACGTGGTGGACATCCCCACATTCGTGGAGGTGGACGCCTGGGAGAAGCTCGCCGAGCTGTGCGGGCAGTACCTCCGCAAGGGCCGCTCGGTCCTCGTCGAGGGCCGCCTCCAGCAGGATACATGGGAGAAGGACGGACAGAAGCACCAGAAGCTCAAGATCCGCGCCATGACCGTGAAGTTCATGCCGATCCCAGCTCCCAACCAGAGCCGCCTCACCGGCGAGCCCATAACGCCCAATGCCTCGATGTCGCAGGGCGACGACGAGGGATACGACGACGAACAACAGCCTTTCTAACAACTTAAAGAGGAAAACAAAATGGCCTACCAGAAGAAAGATCGCGCCGAGCGCGGAGACCGCGCGGACTTCACCGTCCGCCGCGTGCCGCAGATTCCGGCGACCGATAAAATCGACCTGAACGACATCGAGCTGCTCCGCAACTACGTGACGGAGTTCGGCAAGATCAAGCCCGCCCGCGTGACGGGCGTCACCTCGATGCAGCAGCGCGCAATCAAGAAGGGCGTGCGCCGCGCTCGCAACATGGGCTTTCTGGCCTAAGGGAGGTGCGGCATGACCACTGAAGTTCTGCTTATGTCCGACGTCAAGAAGCTCGGCAAGGCCGGAGCGATCGTGAAGGTCGCCCCCGGTTTCGCCCGCAACTACCTGTTCCCGCGCGGCGTGGCCGCGCCCGTGACGGAAGCCTCCCGCCGCCGCCTCGCCAAGCTCGAGGCGCAGCGCGCGGAGGAGCGTAAGGCCCGCAGGGCCGAGGCCGAGAAGCTCGCGGCGAAGCTCGCGGGTGTCGAGGTCAAGGTCAACGCGCCCACCGTGGACGGCAAGCGCCTCTACGGCAGCGTCCGCGCCCGTGACATCCTCGAGGTGATCGAGGCGCAGCGCCAGGTGAAGCTCGAGCGCTCCCAGATCAACCTGCCGGACGAGCTGAAGGAGATCGGCTCCTACGACGGCAAGATCGAGCTGCCCGAGGGCGTCGTCGTCCCGTTCAAGGTGTGGATCGGCGAGCAGGCCCCCGCGGCCGAGTGACGAAGCGCATCCGGCGGGCCAGCGCCCGCTCTGCGAAAGGGGACGCCGCGCGACGCGCGGCGTCCCTTCTGCGCTTCATGCCGCAGGCGCGGAAGGCCTGCCCCGCATGGCATCAGCGAATGATCACAACGGTGCCGCGCGGGAAGAGCTCCAGCCAGAGCGATCCGCCCTCTGCCTTGAATCGGCTTCTGAACCTGTCCGCGAGCGGTCCCGTGAGCTTCCATGTGCGGAGCGCCTCGGCGTTCGAGATCGCGGTGGCCGCGAAGAGGTTCATCTTGCCCGGCTGTGGCGCGTGGCCTGGGGCCGCCTCCAGCTCCACGGTCGCTTCTTCCGCCAGGGCGAGGATTCCGGCCACTTCGACGGGCGCGGACCCGCCCGCAGCCCAGCGTGCGCCGATCTTCGCGCCTGCGGCAAGCCTCAGGCCGTTGCCAATGCTGAAGGTGCCATCCGCAGTGCTCAAGAAGGACATCTCGCCGCGTTCCATCCACTTTGCCTTCAGATACTCCTCCATGGTCTCGCGTTCCGTGCGCGAGAGGGAGCGCTCGAACACGGCCATCTCGCCGATGCGCACGCCGCCCCAGCGGAAGAGCCGATCTTCGCCGAACATGTCGAGCGTGACCCCTGTCTGGTCCTGGTCCACGACGAGCGAGAGAACGTGCAGCCCGTCGGGGATGGGGGTCTCGGTTGGGCTGGCGGAGACGCCGTCGATGTAGAACTCGCACTTCCCGCCGCGGAGTGGCGGATGCGCCCATGAGGTGTCCACAAGCGCTCCGCCGGCGTCGCCGCCGCGGTTGAGATGGTAGTGGCCCATGGAGCCTATTATAGGCATGTCCTTCTTGGCGGCGGTGTCGGCGAAAACCACGAAGACCGAATGGGCGTTGGAGATGGTCTCGTTCCACTTGAGGGCCGCGCAGTCCTGGCCCACGGATGCGGGAAGCGTGACGCCGTTGCCGTTGTAGTAGTAGGCGCCGAAGTCCATCACGTTGAGGGAGTTTGCGCCGTCGGGCACGGTGGAGGGGGCGCGGGGGACGGTGTTTGGCATGGACGCGAAGCGACCGTTCCTGCGCACGTCCGCTATGGCGGCCACGTTGCCGGCGGAGTCGCGCGTGATGGTGGATTCGTCGGAGGGGTCCACGTGGAAGAAAGCGTCTTCCATTATCTTCGGCCCGTTCGAGCCGGAGACCTCCAGCGCGCCTTCCTGCACGTCCACCCCCGAAAAGCCGCAGAGGGCGCCCAGCGAGAGCGTGCCGGCGCCCAGCTTGGAGAGGACGCCGGAGCCGGAGGCGATTCCGGCGTAGGCGTCGCCGCCGGTGACGAACGTGTTCGCTGCGCCGTCATCGTATCTCAGGGCGGCGAAGGAGGCTGGGCGCGACAAGGGATGACCGGCGTTGAGCCACTTCTCCATCAACTGCGCCTCAATGGCCTGGCGTTCGGCGGGGGAGAGGGGTTCGGAGTAGAGGATCACCTCGGCGATCTCCTGTCCGCCGCATCTGTATCCGCGGTCCCAGCCCAGCGTGTTGGCGGGAATGGCGCATTGGAGGGAGAAGGAAACGAGGTGGAAGGAGTCGTCGAGGGCGTGGGAGATGGGGTCGACCGGCACGCCGTCCACTCGCCAGGCGCCGCGCACCGCGAAGCCGTCGGCGTTCCTGCCGTCGATCAGCCTGCCGTTGTTGCCGCGATGGAACTTGTATTCGGTTTTATGGCCCAGCATGAATATGCGCCTTCCGATTTCCTTGTCCCTCAGCACCAGGAAGCCTTCGCGCACCTGCACGTTCTGGAAGGAGAGCCATCCGGAATCGTCGTATGCGCTTTCGGTCTCTGACTTCGGCTGTACGCTCACCTCGTGGTATGCTCCAAGGTCCACCACGGGCTTGCCGTTGAGGGCGTTCGCGACGAGGCGCGGGGGCCTGTAGAATGCAGAGGCGGTGGCGGCCATGTCCACGTTGGCCCTTGCGTCGTGCCATTCGGAGATGCCGTCACCCCCGGAGAAGGTGAAGGAGCCTTCTGCGGAGGCGTCGAGGTGGAGGGCTGCGGCGTGGTGGGTGTTGGATCCGGAGGGGGCGATGGGAGGCAGGGTTCCGATCGCGCCGCCGAGGACGCGGACCGCGGCGTCCGCGAATCCGGCGCCGGCCGCCGCGCCGGAGATCGTGCCCACCAGCAGCGTGCCGCCGCCCGACTTCACCAGCACTCCGTCCTGGGCGGAGACTTGGCGAACGGACACTTCCTCGCCTGCGCGCACCTTGACGGTTCCGTTCTCCGCGACTCTGGCGGCGGCCACGTCCGCGGGCGCCGCGTAAGGCCCGGCCAGCCACTTGTGCATCAGGTAGCGGTTCACGGCGGTCCTCTCCCGCGGGGTGAGAGCGCGGGTGTATATGACGGCCTCCGCAAGCTGTATGCCGCCTATGCGGTACGCGCCTTCGCGGTCGAGGGCGAAGGTGTTGAGCGGGGTGTCGCCTGAAAGCCCGAACGACCACACGTTGAACACCGTGGATTCGAACGATTCGCCGGGATACATGGGCGCGTCGTTGAGGCGCTGGTCGCCGGAGAGGATGTTGGGGGAGCACCAGGAATCGTCGATCCGGAGGCGGTTGCGCTCGAGAAGGTCCACGTGCACGGCGAAGGGCCAGCCCGCGCGCGTGCCGAGGGGGAAGGGTATGGACCTCACTCGCTTGTTGCGCCACACGATGAACACCTCGCGCACGTTGGAAGGCTGCTCAGTCCAGACGAGCGCGGCGGGGCGGCCGTACTTGACGGACACTTCGTCTGTGGGGAGGGTGGCCGACGTGCCGAGTCCGCCGAAGTCCAGTACGGGAAGCCCGTTCACGGCGTTGGAGACGACGGTAGGGCCTGGGTAGGCGGCGAACGGTTCGGCGGCGACGGCGCCGCCGGAGGCGTCGGCTATGCGTGTGACGCGCCTTTCGCCGCCGACGTCGGCGAAGGTCATCGTGGAGGCGGCGGATGCGTCGATGTGGAAATACGGATCGGCGGGAAGCGCGGGCTCGGCGTCCTCCTGCGGAGCACGAAGTTCAAGCGTTCCCGCGAGGACGGCTACGCGCCCGTCGACCCCGTTGTGGATGGCGGCGGATAGCATGCCGTCGCCGGTCTTTACGAGCTCGCCGTCGCCCACAACGTCCAGCACCTCGGCTTCGGAACCGGCGTCGGGCACTTTCACCGCGATGTTGAGGCGCGAGTCGATGTGGTTCACGGTTGGCACGTGGCCGGGCTGCGCGGCCAGCGACAAAGTGGGCGTTCCTCTTCGCGCGTCGATGTAGGGGCGGAACACGCCGGCGAACCCAGATGGATCGCGCACGGAGAGTTCAGTGGGGCTGCTGTTCGCCTCAACCATGCCCTGAAGCGCCACTGCATAGCGGTCCAGGCCCGATATGCCGGAGAGCGAAAGGGACGTGCCCCCGTCGAATATGGCGCAGCAGAGCGCTATCATGCTGTCGCTATGCTGCTGGCGCAGAAGGTATGTCGGGTTGGGGAAGGCGACTTCGCCGCCTGTGGAGGGAAGGACGCCGTCCTGCCAGTTGCCTGCATTGTACCACGAGGCACCACCGGTAGCCACGTTTGTCCAAACGGCGGTCTGCCCGTCGGCCGCAGCACCGAAGCAGACAACCAGCGACGCTAGAAGCGTTGCCATACGGCTGAAACAAGGTTTCGATTTCATGTTTCCCCTTTGGTGGAAATAGTCAGAAGTATTGTGGAGAGTATAGCAAAATGCCGTGGACGGCGCAATGGGGAAAATGTCGGCGGGGATTTTTATGCTAGGAAAGGCCAGGGGACAGGCCGCTCTTCGTTGCGGAGCTCACATGGGATGCGGACGGCTGGCCGCAGATGTCGCCGAAATCAGTTGCGGCCGAGATCGGGGGGGGATGACGTGATGCGCCGGAATCTCCTGTGGGGCTCAATGATCGTTTTTTGCCTTTATCGCCTTCCGGCTCCAGTGGCTGGCGAGGACGGAGCCGGAGAAGTTCATCCATACCGAGAAGACGTTCGCGGGGAGCGCCGCCACGGCGCTTCCGAGCACGCCGATCGCGAGCGCGCCGGCCATTCCGCCGTTCTGCATCCCCACCTCTATCGCGATGGTGCGCGCCTCGGTCTCGCCCATGCCAACGAACCGCCCCGCGAGGCGCACGAGCCAGTAGCCGCTCAGGTACCCTATCGTGTTGTGCAGCACAGCCGCCGCCACGATCGCCACGCCCGCGGCGGCGAAGACGTCCCGACTGGGGGCGGTGAGCGCGAGCAGCGTGAAGCATATACCGCACATCGAGAGGATCGAGAGAATGCGGTCTATGGCCGCCTTGTGCGTCTCGAACTGGCGCTTCAGGAGATAGTGCACGACGCCGCCGGCAAGGACCGGGATGACCACGACCTTCAGTATCTCCACCATCATCTTCATGGCGTCGATCTCCACGAACCTCCCCGCGAGCGCCTTCATCATCACCGGCGTGACGAAAGGCGAAAGAAGCGTGGAGCAGCACGTCATGGTCACGGAGAGCGCGACATCGGCCTTAGCGAGGAACGCTATCACGTTTGACGCCGTGCCCCCCGCGACAGATCCCACGAGGACGCATCCAGCCGCCAGCTCGCCGGAGAAGCCGAAGCTCTTCGCGAGCAGGAACCCCACCACCGGCATCACGAGGAACTGCAGGAATACGCCTATCGCCACGGCCCAGGGGCGCTTCGCCACGCGCAGGAAGTCGTCGAGCGAAAGCGTTGTGCCCATCGCGAACATGATGAGCTGTATGGCGGGCACTATGAGCGAGATGAGCTTCACGCCGCCCCACTCCTTGAACGCCTCCGGGAAGGCGAAGGCGATGGCGGCAGACGCCAGGACGGCGATCCCGAAGAGCTGGCGCCTCAAGACTGATAGGGCGGCGATGGCGTTTGCGAGGAGGTTCATTGCCGTCATTTCTCCGCGGAGATCGTCACCAGGGCATACTGCGCGAATGGCGGCAGTGCACCGTCATGGGGAAGGGGCTTGGAGGAGAAGTCCGCGCCGAACGGCTCCTCGAACGTGGCCTTGACGCCGGGTGGGAGGATGACGCGCGCACCCTTGACCGGGACTTCCGGGGCGTAGTTCACGAGATGGACGGCTAGGCCGCCGTTTTTCATGCGGCGGTATTCCGCGAAGACGTGTGGGGCTACGCCTTCAAGCGCGACAGGGGGCTTCCAGCCGACCTTGGCGAGGTCTTCCATGAGCGCCTTGCCGCCGTCCTTGGGCGGCGGGACGTTGTTGTTCCAGCCGATCTTGGCGTTGGGGATGATGTCGCGGTTGCGCCGGACCGAGGCGTTCGCGAGGCCCTTGAGCTGCGGCAGGAGCGGGTTCGCGTAGCGCTGCGCGTTCCAGTCGTCGTAGCGGCCGGAGTCGCCCGTCACGACGAGGCGGCCGCCGTTCCTGGCCCACGCGGCGAGGGCGGCGATCTGCGCGTCGGAGAGCGAGAGAAGCCCGGGGACGACAATCACCTCCGTGCCGGCCGGGACGCTGAAGGGGGCGTCGGGGTACGAGACGAGGTAGCCGTAGGGGACGTGGTTGCGCAGGAATATCTCCTCGGCGGCGGTCACGCCCTGGTGGGTGGGCTCGGAGAAGAGTATTTCGCGCTCGGGGTAGAATATGCGCACGGAGTGGATGGTGGGCGAGCCGAGTGCGTCGCGGTGGGCGGCGACGAAGGCGTTGAAGCGCTCGTGGAGGGGCTTGCGGCGCTCGTACGCCTCGCGGTTGATGAAGCCTGGCTCGGGGGATGGGGCGATGATGGTGCGGTCGGTGGGGATGCCGCCGAAGACGATGTCCTCGACGAGCGGGAGGAGGAACTTGGCCTCGCGCTCTGGGATGATCTTGGTGTCGGTGTCGCAGAGGGCGACGATGCGCTGGTCCATGTCCTGCGCGTACTTGAGGTCGCGCACGCGGTTGACCACCACGCCGTCCGGCTTGAGGGACGGGAAGTTGGCGTTCTGCATTATGATGAAGTCGAACGCCTTGGACAGCTCGGCCATGTTCTGGGCCATGCCGAGGAAGCGGGCGCGGCTCCTGTACGGGGATGGGTTGCCGGAGACGATGGCGTCGGGCTTGACGCTCTTGATGTGGGCGCGGAAGCTCTGCAGGAGGTTGTTCATCGTCTCGCAGCGCCAGAGCGCCCATGCTTGGAATACGGGGTCCTTGGCGTCGAGGTAGCTCATGCGGGAGACTTCGACGCGCGGAAGGAGCATGTGGCTCAAATCCTCGAAGCCGAAGCGCTCGGCGGGGTTCTTGATCTTGGAGAGGTGGGCGCGGAATAGCTTCAGGCAGCGGTCGCAGTAGCAGGGGAGGTCGAAGACGTTGTCGAACATTATGCCGTCGAAGCCGCCTTCGGCGAGGGCGATGGTGCACATGCGCTTGATGTACTCCTGCCATTCGCGGCAGTTGATGCATGGGGCCCAGCGGAAGTACTGCCCGCCGTAGAAGTTCCTGCCGCCGCTGGACGAGACGCCGGCCCAGCCGTCGATGCCGGGGATCTCGCCGCGCATCACCTCGGGGTAGAGCGTGCAGAACTGGACGTATGCGAGGGCCTTGACGCCGTGGGCGTGGCAGTTGCGGACGAACTTCTTCACGTTGGGGAAGTCCTTCTTCTCCACCTCCCAGCCCATGCCCTTGTAGAAGCGGGAGTGGAGGAAGTTGAGGCCGAGGCTCTCCATGACCTCCGGGGACTTCGCGTCGAACCAGTCCAGCCAGGGCTTGACCCACTGCGCGTTTCCGTCGATGCCGCCGGTGCAGTGGTTGCCCACGCGGCGGTACATGGTGTAAGGCTCGTGCGCGCCGAAGGTCCAGCGCGTGGTGAGCGGGTCGATGTCGACTGCGATTGCCGAAGCGGCCGCGGCGAGTGCGGCGAATGTGGTCTTGATGTGCATGGCGGCGTATCCTCTGCCTTGGGTTTGCGAACATGGTTATTATATACTTTATTTATGCATGCGTCCATTGCCTACTGGCGCGTCGATGCGGATTTTGGTATAATTGACGAAAACTTGGAGGTCGTGTTGATGCGAGAAAGAATGTTCAGGATGTTCCTGGCCGTGCTGAGGATCGCCATAGGATGGCATTTCCTCTACGAGGGGCTGTGGAAGCTGATGCAGAAGGACGGCTGGAGCTGCGCCTCGTACCTGTCGGGCGCGCAGGGGCCGTTGGCCGGCATGTTCAAATGGATGGCCGCGCAGGGATGGATCGTGGCGATCGGCGACCGCGCGGTGATGTGGGGGCTCGTCGCGATCGGCCTTGCGCTGATCACGGGTGTGCTGGCGCGCGTGGCGGCGGTGTTCGGCGCGGCGCTCCTCTTGACGTTCTACGCGGCGCAGCCGCCTGAGCCGTTCGCGGCGGCGGTGTCGGGCGCGGACGGACGCTTCTTTCTCGTCGAACGCAACGCCGTCGAGATTCTCGGCCTTGCGGCGGTGGCGGCGTTCCCTGCCTGGCTGGGGTGGCTGAGGACCGCCCTGCCCGGCGCGCTGGCGCTGGCGCTCTTCGGCTGGGCGGCGCACGGGCAGTGGAAGGCCAAGGCGTTCGAGAAGGTCGTGGCGGTGACCTCCGCCACCGTGAAGGTGCACGAGTTCACCGCGCTAGCCGCGCTCAAGGGGAAGTTCACGGAGCGGGCCGACGTCGGCGGCGTCAAGCTCTCGCGCCTCGCGCTCGGCGGCGACCTCATCGCCGGCCACGCCCATGCGCGCGACCTCATCTGGGCCGACGACTTCATGCGCCGCTACAACGGCGGCGTCACCCTCGGGCGCACGGTGCGCTACTGCCTCCACTGCGGCGTCGACGCGGCGTTCGTCGAGCCCGCCTTCATCGCCCCCATGCGCTCCGCCGCGAAGGCGGCCGGCGGCGATATGAAGTTCTTCGCGAACTGCGCCGACGCCAAGGACGCCGCGCTCGCGGCGTCAGCCGGCGCCGCGGCCCTCTACCTGCGCCCGGAGACCGCGGATGCGCTTGCGAAGAAGGGCGACGCGGACGCCCTGAAGGCGCTCTTCGCCGCGCTTAGGGAGGCGAAGCTCCCCGCAGGCGTGGGCGCGGAGGACGTGGCCACGGTCAAGTTCTGCGCCGAGAAGGGGATCGCGCCCGACTTCTGGGTGCTCGCCTACCATTCGCTCGACTATCCGGCCGCCACGATGGCCGTGAAGTGCAACAACATCTGGTGCGCCGATCCGGCGGCGGCCGCCGCCTACATGAAGACGCGTAAGGAGCCCTGGGTGGCGATCCGATGCCTCGCCGGCGGCGCGATAGATCCCGGCAAGGCGTACAAGTTCGCCTGCGACGGCGGCGCGGCCGCCGCGGCGATCGACCTTCTGGACTATCGGATAGTGGAGACTGTGAACGCAATCGTGAAGAAGCCCGCCGAATCCGCCAAGGGCGCGAATAAGGGGAAGGAGGCGTCGAAATGAAGAGCTTGATGGAACGTGTGGCGGGGCTGCACGGGAGGTGCTTCTCCGCGCTGGAGGGGCGCAGGGGCCTCGTGGTGGCCGCGATGCGCTTCGTGGTTGGCTGGCACATGGCCTACCTCGGCGTTTGGGCGCTCACGTCCACATGGGACTATTCGTGGGCTGGATGCTTCCGGTGCGCGCACTGGATTTTCGGCGGCGCCCTGCGCGCCGTGGGGAACTCGGCGGCGATGGGCGCAGTTGACCACTGCATCGCCTGGGGACTGCTCGTGGCGGGAGTCCTCTTGATGCTCGGCCGCCTGGT
>CAMOHV010000006.1 GCA_946615275.1 uncultured Verrucomicrobiota bacterium
GCTCCGATAACGAATGTCACGAATGATGTCTGGGCTGAGAATGGCTTGGTGAAAAGTGCCATCGGAAATCAGATTCGCAACATATTGAGCGGAACCGATGGTCTGGAAATCTATTTTATCCCAGGCGAAAAGAGAAGGCCGGGGCCGGGGAAGAAGTTCAAGCTTGGCGCATATAATCCCTGGGGGATAATAGTGAGGACTTCGGCGAATGCAAAGACCATGGCGCATGAGATCGGACACGCCTGCGGTCTACACGACATCTTTGTGGACAAGGACGGTTTAGAATCTTCGGATCTTTCGGATTTCCTTGTGAAGGATAGGCTGAAAGACGATTGGAGCAATGGAACGGGCACTCGATTCTATGAATTGCTTTTACGCCATGAAACAGTGATCCGGCGCTTGTTGATGTTTGGGGAGGGGAGTGACGCGAAATCCGACATTCCTGCGGGATCGGTCTTTGGCTTGTCGGAAGATGGTGTTCCCGGATCCATCAGCGTTGGCAGAAGCACTTGGATGTCATGGAGTCCATTTAGTCAGTGAAGGAGAACTAGAAATCATGAGAAGCCTATATGTTGTGTGCCTTGCCTTTCTCTTGCCGTTCTTGGCCGGCGCTTATGACGATCAATGGATTCAGGCGCGTTTGGAGCGGATTCTTTGTCATGGATGCGAACCGGCGGACAATTTCCCGAATGGAGACCCGCCAGATGTTCCTTTGAGGGACAGGGATGCATTGGCGGAATTCAACCAGTTCATTTCAGGAAGTGGATGGACGACTAACCAGTTCATCGAGGGGCTTGTTCTGGCTTTCACAAACTGCACCACCGTCACAAATTGGACGGATAAGGAGAGACTTGACATCGCGGGGGCTGCCGTTTGGAAATTAAGTGAGATAAACCATCCTGCAATTACCAATCTCTTTAAGCGTTGTAACGACGATGTGAATTTTCCATACAAAGAGGCTACGATTCCTGGCATGTTACCATACACGAACCTTGAGCCTGAAGTGATGTCGTATATGCGCACATTATGTGTACAAACCAACATCTACGATGACGTTGCGACAATGGTGATGACCGATATGCTCGAGACGCTTTCCACCATGCCCGACGCGATGAAGCCGGCGGCGACTAACCGCGTTGCGCAGTATCTGTATTTTTCGCTTCACCATACGACAAAGCATTTGTCCTATCAAGACGATACGCTTGCCGAATTCCTCCCCGCCTACTCCAACAGCATCCAGCGGCTGGAGACTTTGAGGCACATCGCCGCGACGACCACCAATTCCATGACGCGCGCCAACGTCCAGCAGCGCATCGACATGCTTTCCTCCATCCCCACGAACCAGCTGAACGACATCAGCTGGATAGCGGAGTGACTCGCCCCACAACTCAAGAGGATTTGAACATGTCAAGGAACAAGACGCTATCTGCCGCGAAGAGCGAAAGGCACGATCCGGGGCTCACCGTCCTGAACGAGCCGAAGAAGCAGACGTGCGGCGCGCTAGACTACATCAGAAATCGGAAATGTTCATCGCCTGCAAACGAGGCAAGTTCTTCCCTTTCTGCATGCGGTCTTCGCCTCGGCTTCACCATGATAGAGCTGATGATGGCCGTGATGATCCTGTCGGTGATGATGGTGATCACGTTCTTCACCTTCAACACGGTGGTCAGGAACTGGCAGAAGTCGATGGAGCTGGTGGACAAGATCCAGTACGCCGACTACGCCCTCACGCAGGTGGTCTCCGGCCTCAGGTCCGCGTACTACCCGACCGACGGCAAGCAGAGCGAGGACTTCGGCTTCCAGCTCTACGACAACGGAGAGAAGGAGGACGCCGCCGACACGATAGTCTGGACGAAGCTCGGGACGGCGATCATCGGCAACTCGTCCACGCTGTCCGAGACGCCGCACCGCGTCAAGCTGTATGTGGAGAAGGAGACGCGCGACTCTCCCGGAGGCCTCATGGTGCAGGCCACGCCGGACCTCCTCACGGACGACCAGAAGGAGGACATGAAGGACGAGAAGATATTCGAGCCGTATCTGCTCGTGCAGGGCGTGCGTGGATTCAACTGCCGCGTGGCCGACAAGGACAATCCCTTCAACGAAGACGGCTCCTGGAACTGGCAGGACGAGTGGAACGAGTCGAACAGCCTCCCCCGCGCCGTGGAGCTGACGTTCTACCTTGAGCCTGTCGAAGAGCGCGGCGAGCCGGAGTCCGTTCTTCGCATAGTGGAGATCCCGCTATGGGACATCTCGCAGAACCCGATAACGGCGACGTCCGAGGACAAGAAGAACCAGGAGGAGGCGGGCGCCGCGAGGCGTAGAAGAGAGGGGGGAGGGGCCGGCGGCGGCAACGGCGGAGGTTCTGGCGGCCCCGGCGGCATGCGCGGCCCCAACGGCCCGGGCGGAACAGGTGGCGGCATGCGTGGCCCCAACGGCCCAGGCGGCATGCGCGGCCCCAATGGCCCAGGCGGCCCCGGCGGCGGCATGCGCGGCCCAGGCGGCAGAATGGGCGGGTCTGGCGGCATGCGCGGCCCCATGCCGGGAGGAGGTGGTAAACAATGAAACGGCGATCTTGGTTCGCAGCCCTTAGGGGTCTGCTTTCAGGACTGTTGTCCGATGGTGGCTGCGTTGCACGGCCATCTTCGCCCCCACCATTCCCAATTCTCAATTCTCAATTCTCAATTCTCAATTATCGCCGCCCTAGGCGGCGGGGATCGGCGCTTGTGATGGCGATATGGATAATCGCCGTGCTGTCGCTCCTCGTCTTGAACTTCGCGACCGAGGCGCATCTGCAGACGAGCGTGAACCTCTACATGCGCGAGCGCATCCGCGTGGCGCATCTCACGGACTCCGGGATCGCCATCGCCGAGTCCGTGATCCTCAACTTCCCCGAGGTGCAGGAGGCAGCCGAGGACGAACGCGAGGAGGATCTGGAGAAGCTCATGGAGGACGACCGCTGGATTCTGGAGAAGCGCGAACTCAAGCGCGGCAGCAGGACCACGATCGGCCCCATAGTGGTGGACAAGGAGAATCCTTCCGGCGGCACGGTGACCATAGAGATCGAATCGCTTGGCGGCGGCGACAACGGCGGCGCAAAGCTGAACATAAACACGCTCTTCAAGGGCGATGGCGGGCATCCCCGCTATCTCGAGCTTTGGGAGGGGATACTCACATGGGCCGGCGTGCCCGAGGAGCCCCCGGAGCTGCGACAGGAGCTGATCGACTGCTGGACGGACTGGCGAGACTCCGACACCGTGAAGTCCGGCGACGACGGCGCCGAGGCCGACTGGTACGAGGAGGACCAGGAGGAGCACGAGGTGGCGGATGAGCAGAAGTACGTCCCCCGAAACGGCGAGATACCAGACATCAAGGAGCTTGCCAAAGTCAAGGGGTTCTACCGCTACACGAAGGACCAGAAAGAGGTGGTCTCGCCTCTCTTGACAGGCGGCAAGTGGGATCCGGACGACGACGACTCTCCGGTGGTGAAGAACATCCTCGACATCCTCGACACGAAGGGCGGGCAGAAGATAAACGTGAACCTCGCCTCCGCAGACGTCCTATCCGTGATCCCCGGCATCGGCATCGACCCCAACAACGGCGAACCGATGGACGAGGACGTCGTGGGCGCGATCATCGAAGCGCGCAAGGACGCCCCGCCAGACGGCGAGAAGTTCGTGAACGACGAGGACTATGGCCCGTTCAAGGACTGGAACGATCTTCAGAACCGCGTGCCGGAAATAGACATGGTCGCCAACGAGTACCTCAGCTTCAAGAACGACTCCAACGACGGCGCGCAGTTCAAGCTGACGATCACCGGCACCTCGTCGGGGCTCTCGCACTCCATCCAGGCGGTTGTGTACGTGAAGGAGAAGAAGCTCCACTTCATCCGCTGGCAGGAGGACCCGTGATGCCAGTTTCGACTTGAAGGCGGGGCGCGAGTATGCTATCATATTGGCCGACGCAAATAACCCCCAATCCCTGACCCCCTGGCCCCTAAAATGGACATTCCAGAACTAGCAAGAACCTTCAGACCGTGCAGCGAGTGCGAGCGTTCGGGCTCGGCCCCGCCGCGGCTTCCGTCGCAGCTCCTCGTGGCGCGTCTTCTGCGCCACCTCTTCGCGCTCATCTTCCCCGGATGCCACGGCGCCGAGACGCTTCCAAAGGCGAACGACTGCGCGTACATAGAACGCCTTTTCCTGCGCATCACGGGCGAGCTGGAGGATCTTGTGGGCCGCGAGAAGGCGGAGGCGTTCATGGAGCGCCTGCCGAAGATCCGCGAGACGCTGAAGGGCGACATCACGGCGGCGTACGAGGGCGATCCGGCGGCGGTGAGCGAAATGGAGGTGGTGATGGCCTATCCCGGGTTCTACGCCGTGGCGGTGCATCGCCTGGCGCACGCCCTGTATCTCCTCAAGGTGCCGATTCTGCCGCGCGTGATGAGCGAGATAGCCCATTCTCGCACGGGCATAGACATCCATCCCGGCGCGACGATAGGCGAGCGCTTCTTCATAGACCACGGCACGGGCGTTGTGATCGGCGAGACCACCGTGATCGGGAATAACGTCAAGCTCTATCAGGGTGTGACGCTCGGAGCCCTCTCGTTTCCGAAGGACGAGGCAACGGGCATGCTGATGAAGGGCCACAAGCGCCATCCGAACGTGGAGGACAACGTGGTGATCTACGCGGGCGCCACGATCCTCGGCGGCGACACCACGATCGGGCACGACTCCGAGATCGGCGGCAACGTGTGGTTGATGGACTCTATCCCGCCCTATTCGCGCGTCTACAACCAGACGCCGTTCCCGCGCGTGAAGACCCGCGCCGGGGCTTGACTGGCAACGCCGATTTTACTAAAATTGCTCTTAGCAAAACGGAGCAATAGATGATGTTGGAGAAATACATTCGCATGGCGCTTGCGGCGGCGTTCGTCGGCGCGTCGATGCCGGCTGCGGCAGACGGTCTCACGATAGAGGGCGCGCTTGCGAGGCGCCAGCTCGACTTCGCGCTCGGAAACGGCGAGTTTTCCGCGTGGGGGGCTGTCTACGCCCGCGCGCTGGAGGCGGACCGCGCGGCGGACGCCGCGTGGCTCGCGTGCCGGACGCCCGCGGAGGTCGCCGCCCGCGCGGAGAAGGTGCGCGCGGTGGCCGTCGAGGCCCTTGGCGGCTTCCCGGAGAAGACGCCGCTCAACGTCCAGACCGCTGGGCGCGTCGCGCGCGACGGGTACGTGGTGGAGAGGATGCTCTTCGAGAGCCGCCCGAAGCACTACGTCTCGGCGCATCTGTTCCTGCCGGCGTCGCCGAAGTTCAAGCCGCCCTACCCGGCGATGGTGATCGCCTGCGGGCACTCCAACGGCGGCAAGGACTGCGACGGCTACCAGCGCGGCGCCCTGCAGGCTGCCAAGGCAGGCATCGCGGCGTTGATCTACGACCCCATCGACCAGGGCGAGCGAGCGCAGCTGCCGTCGGAGAAGAAGCTGTTCAACTGCGCGGGGCACAACCACATCGGGCGCAAGGCCGCGCTCATCGGGTGGAACACGGCGCAGTTCCGCATCTGGGACGGCATGCGCGCGTTCGACGTGCTGGCGGAGCGCCCCGACATCGACGCCTCTCGCATGGGCGTGATGGGGCACTCCGGCGGCGGCACGCTCTCCTCCTACCTCATGGCGTTCGAGCCGCGCGCCCTCTGCGGCGCGCCGAGCGGCTACATCTCCACGCTGCGCGACGTGATCCGCGACATCGGCCCGCAGGACGCCGAGCAGAACTTCTTCGGGCAGTTCGCCTACGGCTTCAACCACCTCGGCTGCATCATGCTGCGCGCGCCCAGGCCCACGCTCCACTGCTGCTCGTACCTCGACTTCTTCTCGTACGAGGGCGCGATCGACACGTACAGCCACGCGCGCGTGCTCTTCGACCGCATCGGCGCGGGCGAGCGCCTCGCGCTCGTGAACGCGCTGGGCGTCCACCACTGGCACGAATCCACGCGCACCGCCACGATAGACTGGCTGAGGCGCTGGCTCAAGGGCGACGAGTCCATGCCGTCCGCGCCGGACATGGACAAGTACCGCCTCCTCGACATCGGCGCGTCCTACAAGAAGCTCGACGTGGGCCTCGCCGGGATGCCCGAGGCGAAGGTCACGCCCACCGGCCGCGTAATGGACATCCCCGGCGCGCGGAGCGTCTATGACATCATGCGCGACGAGCTCGCGCGCCTGGAGAAGGCGCGCCCGGAGCTCTCCGCCGAGCTTGTGCTGAAGACTACCGGAATCGACGTCTCGGCGCCGGCGACGGCTGCGGCCGTCTCCGAGGAGACGCTTGAGGGCGGCGTGAAGGCGCGCTTCGCGACGCTTGTGCGCGCGGGCGGGGTGCCCGTCCCGACTGTGGCGTTCATGCCGCCGTCGCCGGCGGGCGCGCCGGTGCTCGTGGTTGGCGACTGGACGAACCGCACGGCGGCGGCGAAGCGCGTGGGCGAGCTGCTCGCGGCCGGCCGCCCCGTGATGGTGGCGGAGCTGCGCGCGTTCGGCGAGACGGGGAAGCTGAAGCATGCGTACTACAACGTGAAGGACGCCGACGAGGAGGTGGCCGTACTCTACTACATGCTCGGCGAGTCGCTCGTGCGCCACCGCGCCGAGGATCTCATTGCCGCCGCGGCGTGCTTCGCCCCGCTCGTGGGGGGCGCGAAGATCGAAATCGAGGCCGAGGGGCGCGCCGTAGTGCCCGCCGCCCACGCATACTACCTCGCGCGCGGAAGGTTCGCCGCGTTCAGGACGCCCGGGCGCGTCCCGAAGAGCTGGACGGATGTGGTGAACGACGCCGCGCAGCCTTTCCGCTTCGCCTGCGTGGTGCATGGAGGCCTCAGGGCCTACGACTGGACTGATCTCGTGAAATGACGCGTGTGCGTCGACGATGAAAAAGAAAAACAACGGCTTAAGCCGAAAACAAAAGCAAAAACAAGAAGGAAAAAGAAATGAAAAGATACGTCTGCCCCGTGTGCGGATACGTCCACATCGGCGATTCCGCCCCCGAGAAGTGCCCGCAGTGCGGCGTTCCCGGCTCCAAGTTCAAGGAGGAGGCCGTCTCCGCCGGCAAGAAGACCTGGGCGTGCCAGCATGAGATCGGCGCCGGCAAGGTGGAGGACGCCGAGGTGGTGCAGGGCCTCAAGGACAACTTCGCCGGCGAATGCACCGAGGTGGGCATGTACCTCGCGATGAGCCGCCAGGCCGAGCGCGAGGGATATCCCGAGGTCGCCGACGCCTTCAAGCGCTACGCCTTCGAGGAGGCCGAGCACGCCGCCAAGTTCGCGGAGCTCCTCGGCGACGTCGTCTTCGCCGACACCAAGAAGAACCTCACCCTCCGCGCCGACGCCGAGCAGGGCGCCTGCGACGGCAAGCTCAAGCTCGCCAAGCGCGCGAAGGAGCTCGGCTACGACGCCATCCACGACACTGTGCACGAGATGGCCAAGGACGAGGCCCGCCACGGCGCCGGCTTCGAGGGGCTTCTCAACCGTCTCTTCAAGTGATCGCGGGGAAGGCAGATGGGCGTTAGACGCATCAAGGGCGGTGTTTGCGCCGCCAAGGGGTTCCGCGCCGCCGGAGTGGCGGCTAAGATCAAGTACGAGGGGCGCAACGACGTGGCCCTGATAGTGTCCGACGCGCCATGCGCGGCGGCGGCGGTGTTCACCACGAACGCCGTGGCCGCCGCCCCTGTGCAGTACGACCGCCGGATCGTGGCCAGGGGCCGCGTCCAGGCGATCCTCGCGAACTCCGGCTGCGCCAACGCCTGCACGGGCGAGGCGGGGCTGAAGGACGCCGAGCTCTCCGCGCTGGCGACGGCTGGCGAGCTCGGCATCGACCCGTCGCTCGTCCTCGTGGCGTCCACGGGCGTGATCGGCCACCGCCTTCCGGTGGACAGGCTTCTCGCCGGAATGAAGCGCGCGGCTGCCGCGCTGGAGCGCTCGCCCGCCGCCGGCCTCGCCGCCGAGAAGGCCGTGATGACAACCGACACCCGCCCCAAGGAGGCCGCCGTAACGGTGGTCATCGGCGGCAGGACCGTGACGGTGGGCGGGATGTGCAAGGGCTCGGGCATGATCGAGCCCAACATGGCGACCATGCTCGGCTTCATCACCACCGACTGCGCCATATCCCCCGCGATGCTCCGCCGCGCCCTGCGGCGCGCGATCGCGGTGAGCTTCAACCATGTAGTCGTGGACGGCGACGAATCGACGAACGACTCTGTGTTCCTCTTGGCCTCGGGCCAGGCGGGCAACGCCCCCATAACGTCCGTCGGGCCGGACTTCGACGCCTTCGCGGAGGCGCTCGAGGCCGTGGGTGTGTCGCTCGCCCGCCAGATGGCCGCCGACGGCGAGGGCGCCACGAAGTTCGTGGAGGTGCGCGTGAAGGGCGCGAAGACGCAACGCGACGCCGAGCGCGCCGCGCGCGCCATCGCGAAGTCCCCGCTCGCCAAGACGAGCTGGTTCGGGAAGGACCCCAACTGGGGGCGCGTCCTCGCCGCCGCCGGATACTCCGGCGCCGCGGTGGACGACCGCCTTGCTGACGTCTTCTACGGCAGGACCTGGGCCTACCGCCACGGGAAGGTGGCGGACGACGCGCAGCTCAAGCGCCTCGCGAAGGAGCTCGATGGGCCGGAGCTCGTAGTGACCGTGGACCTCAACCTGGGCGGGTTCTCGTCGTCCATCTACACCTGCGACTTCTCCCTGGACTACGTCCACATCAACGCCGACTACACGACGTGACGGAGCCGCGATAGTATCTTCGCATGCAACCGCTGTTCACCACATTCGGCGCGGTACTCGGCCTTTTGCTGGCCATTGCGCTCGTGCTTCTGCGCATGCAGCCGGCGTATGCGCTCATGGTGGGGGCTGTCGCGGGCGGTCTCGCGGGCGGCGGGGGGCTCTCCGCCACTATGGCGCACGCCATCTCGGGCGCGCAGGGGATGATGCCGGCGGTGCTGCGCATACTGGCGTCGGGCGTGCTGGCGGGCGCGCTCATCAAGACCGGCAGCGCGGAGCGCATCGCCGGCGCGATCATAGGTTCGCTTGGGCGGCGCTTCGCCGTGGCGGCCGTGGCCCTGGCAACGCTCGTGGTGTGCGCCGTGGGCGTGTTCGTTGACATCAGCGTCATCACCGTCGCGCCGATCGCCCTTGCGGTGGCGCGGCGGGCAGGGCTTTCGACTTCGGGGATGCTGCTTGCGATGATCGGGGGCGGCAAGGCCGGCAACATCATCTCCCCCAATCCCAACACGATCGCCGCGGCAGAGGCGTTCAATGTGGACTTGACTGCGCTCATGGCCGCGAACATCCTGCCCGCGCTTGTGGCCCTCTCCGTGACGGTGGCGCTGGCGGGATGGCTGGCGAAGCGCGGTTCGTCGCCGAGGGAGGATGCGGCGTCGCCGCAGACGGAATCGTCGTTGCCGCCGTTGTGGGCGGCGCTCGCGGGGCCGGTGGTTGTGATAGCGCTCCTCGCCCTGCGTCCGGCGGCAGGCGTTTCGGTGGATCCGTTCATAGCCCTGCCGCTCGGCGGAATCGCGTCCATCGTCGCGACAGGCCATGCACGGCAAGGGTTCTCTTTCGCGGAGTTTGGGCTCTCGAAGGTGGCGGGGGTGGCCATTCTGCTTGTGGGCACGGGCACTGTGGCGGGGATCGTGAAGGCGTCCGCGCTGCAGGGGGACGTGGTGGCGCTCTTGAAGGCGCTTCATCTGCCGGCGTTCGTGTTGGCGCCGGTGTCGGGCGTGCTGATGGCGGGGGCCACGGCGTCCACGACGGCCGGCGCGACGATAGCGTCCCAGACGTTCTCCCCGGCGCTTGCCGAGGCTGGCGTGGCCGCGCTTGGCGGCGCCGCGATGATCCATGCCGGATCCACGGTGATCGACTCGCTCCCGCACGGATCATTCTTCCATGCCACGGGCGGGGCTGTGTTCATGGACATCCGGGCGCGTCTCAAGCTCATCCCGTTCGAGGCCGTGATAGGGCTTTCGTCCACTGTCGCGGCGGTGATGGTGTATCTAGTGGGCTAGTTAGGGGTCGTCTTAAGTCGAATTAGGCAACATCAAAACTCGGTTGGGCACGATGACCTCAACGTCCACTTGACATCCAGTTTTCGGACATGGTATAATTTTAGCGCAAGCCCACAAAAGTAAAGATTTGAGGACTGAAAATAAAAATGCTGATGACGACATCAGAGTGCCTGTCCAAGTATGGCAACTTCTATCGGATCGCCCAGGCGGTCTGTAAGGGGGAACTTTACAAGGTCGCCCACGGCGTCTATTCAGACGACAAGCGCCACAGGAATGTCGAAGTGCTGCTCAAGAAGTATCCTACATCGGTGATCACCATGCTTAGCGCGTATTACTACTATGGTCTCACGGACAATGTTCCCGATAAAATACACCTTGCGGTCGAGCGGGACGGTACGAAGATAAGGGATGCGAACGTAGTTGAGTATTTCGTTCCGAAGGGGACGGGGAGCATTGGCGTAGTCAACGCGGAACTTCACGGCATGGCGCTTCGCATCTTCGACAAGGAACGTCTGCTGATAGAAACCGTCAGGATGCGCACCAAGATGCCCCTTGACCTCTATCACGAGGTTGTCGGCAGTTACCGCAGGGACGCCGGCACTCTCTATCCGGCAAAGATGGAGGATTACCTTGATGCGTTTCCGAAGCGGGAAGTCATATTCGACGTAATAAGGAGGGAGGTTTTGTGATGGACTTCACGGTGTTCAAAGACAGGCTTGTCGCAGAAGGATATACGGATGACACCGCATACGCCAAGATTGCACATGACATTGTGCTGAAGGCCGTAAGGGACTCAGGGTTTCACGACAACTTAACCGTCAAAGGTGGAGTTGTGATGAGTTCACTTACTGATGTCGTGAGAAGAGCGACGTTGGACATGGATCTTGATTTCCTGCGTTATCCGTTGGCAAACGTCAGCATACGCCGGTTCGTGTCGGACATGAACCGAGTCGCGCCGTGCAAGATTCGTGTCGTCGGCAAGATCGAGACGTTGCGGCAACAGGAGTACAAGGGAAAGAGGATTCACCTTTCTCTGACGGATGAGACAGGCCTTTCCATCGAGACGAAGATCGACTTTGGCGTTCATACCAGATTGGACGTGGAACAGTTGGAGCGAGCCTTCAAAGTTGTCGTGGATGACAGCAGGGTTTCTCTGCTGGTCAATCCAAACGAACAGATACTTGTCGAGAAACTGAAGAGCCTTCTGCGCTTCGGCAGCGCCACCACGAGGTTCAAGGATATCTTTGACATATACTATCTCTCGCGGCATGTGAGGCGTTCTGATGTAAAGAAACTTATAAAGGCGTACATATTTGACGACGCCAAGATGCGGGAAAACTGTATGCCAGACATACTGCGCAGTATAGGGCGCATTTTTGGCAACAAGAAGTTTATGCGCAACTTGGCGAGACCAGTTAATGCATGGCTCGACGTACCTGCGGAAGAAGCGACTGCGGACATCAACGCATTCATATCGTCTCTCGGGTGAAAGGAAAACTGGCTGCGGTGATGAGAACTTGGCCTCATCCCGTTCGTGGCCGCGATAGGGCTTTCGTCCACTGTCACGGCGGTGATTGTGTATCTAGTGTGTTAGTCAGGGGTCAACCACCCAGTTTCGATTGTCATTTGCGTATGAGATGCTTGCGATGGGCGATGGCGACAGCCTCGGCCCTGTTTGCGGCGCCTATCTTCTGGAGGAGCGCGGCGACATGCTCTTTGACCATGTCGAGGCTTATGTCCAGTTGTTTGGCGATGTCGGGATTTGAAAGCCCGCGCGTGATGGACTCGAGTATCTCCGCCTGCCGCGGTGAAAGTGGCGCTGACGGGGGATCGTCGGTAAGTATACGTTCTATATCGGTCGAAATGTAGCGTTGGCCTGCGGCTACCGCATGGATGGCGGCGACAAGTTCACCGAACTCGCAGTTTTTCATCACGGCACCCTTGGCGCCAGCATCGAGCGCGTGCGCTATGCCGTCCGACGTGTCGAACGTTGTGAGGATCAGGATGTTGGCGTCGGGGACCTGTGCTAGAATCTGCCTCGTGGCTTCGACGCCATCCATGCCAGGCATCATCAGGTCCATGATGATCGTATCGGGCCGCAGCTTGATCGCTTTGGCTATGCCGGTCTCGCCGTTCGCCGCATCGCCCACTACCTCTATGCCCTTTTTCGCGTTTAGAAGCGATGCCAAGCCCATGCGCAGTATGGCGTGATCGTCTATTATCAGTATTCTTATCTTGTCCATATCGCTATCTCCACCTTTGTTCCCTTGCCGGGTGCGCTGTCGATGACGACATTTCCGCCAAGCTGTTCCGTGCGCTCAGCGATCCCCTGCAGCCCGAAGTGCCCCTGAAGAACGCCGGGACGGTTGCGGGGGTCGAAACCGCATCCGTTGTCGGTGACGGAACAGATTATTCTATTCCCGTCGGCCCTGCCCGTGATATTGACCAACGTCGCGCCGCCGTGGCGTATGGCATTGAGAACAAGTTCACGGATCACGCGCAGAAGCGTATGTGCGATGTTGTCTGCGAGTCGGGATCGCGGCACGTTGAAGTTCACGGACAGATGCGACATGCTGACATGCGGCTGGAGAGTCTTGAATATCGCCTTCTCCATGTCGGTCTCCTCGAGAGCCTGGCTGCGGAGATCCCAAAGGCAGTTGCGCAGCTCGTCCCTGCATGACTTGAGCGCCTTGCCCGCGACTTCGATGTGGGCGAGCATTTCCGGCGGAGCGTCGCCGCGAAGTTCGTTCGCGGCCTCTATCTCCATGGAGACGCCCGTCAGGTTCTGCGCAATTGTGTCGTGCAGTTCCACCGCGAGTCGTGTCCGCTCTTCCGTCTTCATCTTGGACTTTTCGTGTTCCAGCTGCTTGCGCATCAGTTCGCGTCCCTTGCGCACCGCCAATCGTTTCAGAGAGAAGTTCCAGGCGACCACGCCCACTATCATCGCGAAAAGCGCCACGATCACGTACGTCAGCCTCGCGGGCGTCCACCATGGCGGATCGGAAACTACACGCACGTCGGCCTTGGATCTGGGGACGATGAAAAAGCCCTTTATCTTGTAGAATATGAAATTCGGGTGCCAGCTCTCTGTTTCCATGATGCATGTGCCGGTGACCTCTATTATGCTTCCTTCGTGGATTCTGCCGACAATGTCCTTGATCGTTTCGGCCTCGACGGTGAAGACGTAGCCGTCGTCCTCCATGTATATGCGGTAGGGGTCGGTGCCGACGACAGGAAGGTTGATGACGCGTCCTGTCATGCGCACGATGCTCCCGTGGCATCTGTATTGTATATTCCTGTTCCCTTCGTTGTCCACAAGAAGATCGTGCGGAGAGATGGTTTTCGGTTCGACGTCCGGCATCGGGCGCGGCGGAAGCCGATGCCAAGTCGCGCGCAGAAGGTTCATGTGAAACGTGTCGGATTCCGGAAACCCAGCTGCTTCTATCTCATCGCCGTAGGCCGGAACGTTGCCGTCGTCGAATTCAATCTTTGTGACGAGGCCGTTTGTCATGCCAACGAGCGCCTGGTTGCCGTGCCAGACGGCAAGGACGCGTCCTGCGGCCTTGTGGCGGCCGAGCGCCGACATCTCGATCGGGTTCAGGTTGTATATCTCTGCGATGTCGGGCAGGACGCGCAGTTTGCGGCACTCTTTGCCTAGATTGCATATTGCGGACAAGTCCGCGACTTTGAACGACCTGCCAAGCTGCATGTGGCTGCCGAGGTCACGGGGTACGCATACGCCGGTGAGCCGGACCTTGGAATCCACAAGGTCTTTCAGCTTTGCGTACTCGTCATCCCTGGCGGGAACGCTCGCATACAGCACCCGGCCGTCGTTCTCGATTATGATATACGTCCACTTCGAATTGATGTTGCACCGACAGACGTCGCGCACAGTGCCGGACACGTGCGCCAGCCTGCAATCGTATTTGCCGGCGAGCAGTTCGTCGATGCCGGCCGCTATCGGTTCGGGTGCAGGTCCGCGGGAAACAAGGAACATCTCATTCATCAAGGCGGCACATTGAAACACATTGGACTGGACGGTCTTGCCCGTTATTCTCACCGTGTCCCCGACCTGCGGCACGAAGGGCAGCTTCGATGTAGGGGCATGTATCACAACGGCCCCGGTGCGATCCTCCACTGCGATGACGGAGAAAATGAGCCATTCCTTGTGTCTGACGTATGAGACTTTCGTTTCGATGCTGAAACTGGTTTCTCGGAACGATCTGCCGAATATCGCGTCTGCAAGTTCCGATGCGGTATTGACCACATGCGGAGCGGCTACCTGCGCGAATGAAAAGAACGGCATGAGCAAGGTTGATGCTATAAGTGCAAGTTTCACAGGCATTATTTTATCAAAAACCTTCTCGCTTTGCACGGCTCGTCCATCCCCCTGACAGGGGGGGTAGGTTGAATGCATTATTTTTGCTACAATGAATCTGCATCGGCAAAATGCAAAGTGTACCAGGAGAACAAACTCAAGAGGTCAAGAACAATGAAGAGAATAGCAGCATGCATGATGATGGCGGTGGGCGTGAGCGGAATGCCCGGCGCCGCGACAACGGCGCTGGTATACTTGCCTCCGCGTGATGTGGACCCGAAGGCGGCGACGCTCGAAAACCCCATCCCTCGCCGCTGGAGCGGACAAAAAGCCGCGCTCGCATTCTCCCGCATAGAGCGCGGATCAAAGAGCATAACGCTCTCGTGGTCGGACGCGGCCGCCGCCCGGAATGCTCCAAAGCTCAGGGGCGATCCGCGAGGCCTTTGGGCAAAGCGCACTCCGGAAAAGCCTCCTGTCACCGAACCTCGTCTTTACGCAATGGGCAAAGACGGACGCCTCTTCCGCGACAATCTGCCGTCCGCAGGCGAATTGATGCCGTTCGTGGTGGTCGTGGACGGCAACCCCGAGGACGGCCATGGCGGCTACGTGCTGGGATGCGACCGCGGCGAATGGTCTTTGACGAGCACCAACGATGTTGTAGTCGTGTCGGGCGCGAATCCATATTCGATCGCGTTCAACGGCACTTGGCTCGCCGGGCTGCAGACTGCCGCCCGCGAAAAGCCCGGTCTCTTTGCGGACACCGAGGGCATGTCCCCCGATCTGTGGGTGACGGTCGTCTCCGAATGGGTGCAGGACGACAACAAGTGGAATTGCCCGTCCGCCGGCTGGACAGACTATCTGCGGCGGCGGTTCGCGTCCCGCGCCAAGCTGCTCGCCGATCCACGCCTCAAGGAGACGTTCGAGAAGGGGATACTGTTCAACACGCGTCGTCCGCCCACATGGAACCACTGCGTTGCGCAGTACTTCGGCTGGCGTCAGCGCCCCGGCGGCACTCTGCTTGTGATGGAGGAGCCGGGCCGTTCGCTGAAGACGCGCGACCTGATCGCCGGGCGGATGCCGAACGGCAGTTATCTGGAGCCGCGCCTTTCATACGGCGCCGACAGGGCCCTCTTCGCGTTCGTCGAGACCGAAGAGGCGCTAAACCCATATTCGATGCCTGTCAACGAGAAGGGGAAGGACGACCATTATTACCATCTGTGGTCCGTCAACATCGACGGTTCCGGCCTCAAGCAGATCACGCATGGCGTGTACGAGGACTTCATGCCGGAATTCCTCCCCGATGGCGACATCGCGTTCATGTCGTCGCGCCGCCGCTCGCAGAGCCGCTGCTTCTGGTACGGCTACTCCAACCGCTGGCAGGCATACACGATGTTTCGGATGAAGCCCGACGGATCCGACATACGCCAGCTTTCGTGGAACGACGTGGCCGAATGGTTCCCCTCCATGGCGAACAACGGCGAGCTCCTCTTCGCGCGCTGGGACTACATCGACCGCGACGCCGTGCGCCATCAGAACCTGTGGAGCATGCGCCCGGACGGCACGAACCCGAAGGCTGTGTGGGGCAACGAGACGCCCAGCCCGCACTGCACGTTCCAGCCGCGCGCCATACCCGGCTCGCGGAAGGTGGCGTGCATCGCCTCCGCTCACCACGCCGTCACGGGCGGGCCGCTAATCCTCATCGATCCTTCCGTGGATGAGAACAGCGAGGCGGCCGTTACGCATGTCACGCCGGGCCACTATCCTGAATGCGACATGAAGTACCCTCCGGACGACAAGTCACCCGAAGCGCACAACGACTGGTACAACTCTCCTCATCCTTACGGCGAAGACCTCTTTCTGATCTGCTGGAGCCGCGAGCCGCTCCACTACGAACCGAGCCGCCCCGCGCCAAGCGACTCCCTCGGCATCTACGTTCTGTCGGCTGACGGACGGCGCGAGGTCCTTTGGCGCGACGGCTGCCTTTGCGCGTGCTCGCCGCAGCCGCTCGTGCCGCGCCAGAAGCCTCCGAAGCTCGAATCCCAGTTCGACATGTCCCTTGCGGCGCAGAAGAAGGGCGAGGTGTTCCTCGCCAATGTCTATCGCGGCCTCACGAACGCCGCCTCCGGCTCGCTCAAGGAAGTGCGCGTGGTGCAGATATTCCCGCGCACCGCGCCCGACCAGTACAAGCCGAACACTGGGCGCGGCGGACACGAGAACGCGCGCGCCGTGCTGGGGACGGTTCCACTGGAGGAGGACGGCTCGGCCCGCTTCATCGTGCCCGCAGAGAAGCCACTGCTCTTCCAGATTCTCGACAAGGACGGCTTGGCATGGAGGACCATGCGCTCCACGACCTCGCTAATGCCCGGCGAGCGCATCTCGTGCGTCGGATGCCACGAGTCGAAGCGCGAAGTCTCGTACGGCCCCATCTCCGTCGCCTTGAAGCAGCCCGCCCGCGAACTGAAACTCACCCCCGAGGCCGGGCGCCCATGGGGATTCGTCGAGAACGTGCAGCCGATCTTCGACGCGAAATGCGTCAGCTGCCATGGCGACAAGGACCCTCCGAAGGGGATATCCCTAACGCGCACCCCCGATGTCCGCTTCTCGGAAAAGACGGAAGTCGTCGAGACGGGCCCGCTGCAGTATTCGGCTCCATTCACCAAATCGTACGCGACGCTTTGCTTCACTGACGAACCTGCTGTGAAAAAGCCGAACACCATGAAGCCGTTCCTCTGCTGGAAGGTGCGCATGGGCAAGGACATGCAGGGCCGCCCCGCGCAGATGGTCCCTTGCTGGCCCGAATACAACCATGTGCAGACGACGCCGGAGGGGCCGGGCAACAACGCGCTGGGGTCGGGGCTCTTAGGCAAACTCTCACGCGGCAAACATGCAAAGATGCTCACCGACGCCGAGAAGCGCGTCCTCGCGACGTGGATTGACCTTAACGCGACGTTCTACGGATGCTACGAGGAGCCGAACCTCTCCAGGCAGTTGAGGGGTGAGCCTATTCACATGCTAGAAAGACAATAGAAAACCGTTGCGAATGACTCTGGCCCTGAAACAAGCGACTACGTCAAATAGTTAGGAAAGACATGAAGACACAATTGATTGCATGCGCCGGTTTCGCCTTGATGGCGGGCGCCAACGTCGTAGCGTCCGCCGGAGAGCGCGATGTGGTGAAGGCATCCGGCAAATGGGAGATGGCCCAGGCCACGGATCCCGGCAGATGGATGCCCGCGA
>CAMOHV010000007.1 GCA_946615275.1 uncultured Verrucomicrobiota bacterium
ACAAGATCTCGTGGTTCAAGATACCGAAGTACGTCCACTTCATGGACATCTTCCCGATGACGGCCTCGCAGAAGATACAGAAGTACAAGCTCCGCGAGCTCGCCGCCCAGCTCTGGCCCGACGCCTGACGTTCGAGATGGACGCGATGGAGGCCAGCGGCAGACCGGATGTGCCCGTCGTGAGCGTGGTGATGCCGGTGCACAACGCCGGCGTGCACCTGAGCGGCGCGATAGAGTCCGTGCTGGCCCAGACCTTTCGCGACTTCGAGCTGATACTCGTGGACGACGGGGCCACGGACGGCTCCGGCGGGCTCTGCGACGAATACGCGGTGAAGGATTCCCGCGTGCGCGTGAAGCACGGGCGCAACGGCGGCATAAGCGCCTCGAGGAACGCTGGGCTTGCGATGGCCCGCGGCAGGTGGGTTGCGTTCTGCGACCACGACGACTTCATGGAGCCTGACCTCCTGGAGGTGGCGCTCGGCGCCGTGGAGGGGACTGGCCGCAAGCTCGTCAAGTTCGACCATGCCACCTTCAGAAGGCTCGGCGACGGCACGCTGCGAAGGGAGTTCGCCGGCTTCGGCCGCAGCGACTGCGAGTGGACCGCGCAGGAGGTGCTCACGGCCGAGGGCTACCCGTTCTTCAAGGCGCTTGCCGGGCTTGTGTGGGACGGGTTGTACCTGCGCGAGTTCATCGAGGCGTGCGGGTTGAGGTTCGACGAGTCGTTCAAGTTCGGCGGGGAGGACTTTGACTTCATGACGCGGTGCATCGCGGCGGCGGGCGGCGGCGCATGGACGTCGCGCACTCTCTACCGCCACTACTACAACGTGGGCGTGAGCACCTCCTCCAGCTTCCATCTCGCGCTGGTGTTCGACTACCTCAAGACGGCGCACGCGGAGAGAAGGCTCTTCCCGGCGGCGTTCTCCGACGCCGGTCTCAGGTTCGTCTCGTTCGCGGAGTGGACGATCCCGCTCATCCATTTCGTGTTCACCGTGCCAGGATGCATACTCTCCCTCCGCGAGCAGGCGGCGTGGCTCGCGAGATACTACGACGAGCTCGTCGGCAGGGGGGCGAGCTTCTCGTGCGCCGGTCTCCCGCCGAAGCGTCGGTTCCTGGCGGTGTGCGCGAGGCTGCGCGCCTTCCTGCCGTATCTTCTCCTGAAGAGGGCCGTGCTCGCCCTGAGAAGATGCAAGATGGCGGTGTTGGCAACCGAGTGATTTATGGTATAATAGTCGCGTGGAGAGAGACTGTACAGAAGATCTGACCGTGAAATGCCGCAGGCTTGAGGTTCTGCTGGCGCTCGAACGGCGGCGAAGCGAGGACATCGAAGAGTCGAAGTGCTGGCGCCTGGCGGTGTCCCTTCGGCGTGTCGTGGTTGCGTTCAGGCGTCTGGCGGGCAGAATGTTTGCGAGGCGAACACGCGAGCCGCTCGCGGACGCGATGAAGGTGCCCGAGGGTCGCCGGCGCGCCGAGGTGGGCGCGGATGTGCGCGACATGCCGGTGGTGAGCGTCCTCACGCCGCTCTTCAACACGCCGAAGGATTTCCTCGTGGAGATGATGGAGTCTGTGAAGGGCCAGACCTTCCAGAAATGGGAGCTGTGCCTTGCCGACGCCAGCGACGAGGACCACGCATACGTCGGCGAAATCGTGCGGGGGTACTTGAAAGACGACGCGCGGATAAAATACGCCAGGCTCGCGTCGAACGGAGGCATCTCCGCCAACACCAACGCGGCGCTTGCGCTCGCGTCCGGGACTGTGGTGGCGATCCTCGACCATGACGACATCCTGCATCCCTCGGCGCTGTTCGCCGTCGCGGACGCATTTGCGCGCCGCGGCGCCGATTTCGTCTACACCGACGAGGCCCGTTTCGATTCCGCGAGCCGGCGCATCGTGGAGTCGGCGCGCAAGTCGGACTTCGACCCCGACCTTCTCCGGGGAATGAACTACATCTGCCATTTCGCAGCATTCTCGAGGAGGCTTCTTGACGAGGTTGGGAGTTTCGACCCCCGGTTCGACGGCGCGCAGGACCACGACCTCTTCCTTCGCCTCACGGAGAGGGCGGGGCGGATCGTCCATCTGCCGGAAGTGCTCTACTATTGGCGATCCCACGCGGGCAGCACGGCGCAGATCCAGGACTCCAAGCCCCGGGCCGGGAGTGCGGGTGCGGCGGCCGTCAAGGCCAGCCTCGAAAGGCTGGGGCTGAAGGGCGAGGTGGAGGTCCTTGGGCCGAACCTCCCGACGTGGTATCGCGTGAGGTACGCCATAGCAGGGCGTCCGCTGGTCAGCGTGATTATACCCACGCGCGACCATTGCCGCGACCTGAGGCGATGCCTGGATTCGCTGTTCGCGAAGACGGCCTACGGAAACTACGAGATAGTGGTGGTCGACAACGGCTCCACCGAGAAGGCGCTGCTCGAATATCTCAAGGAGCTGGAGGCTCGTCCGAACGTGAAGATCCTCAAGTACGGCGCGCCGTTCAACTATTCAGTGATAAACAACTTGGCGGCGGCGGAGGCCTCCGGGGAGTTTCTGCTCTTCCTTAACAACGACACGAAGGTGATGGCGCCGGAATGGATGGAGGAGATGCTGATGTTCGCGCAGCGGCCCGACGTCGGGGCTGTGGGCGCGAAACTCGTCTATCCGGACGGAACCATCCAGCACGGGGGCGTGGCGCTCGGCGTCGAAGGCATTGCTGATCATGTGTTCAAGGGCTTGCGGCGTTCCTCGCCGGGGTACGGCGGCAGGCTTTCGGTGCCCGTGGAGTACTCGGCCGTGACGGCGGCGTGCATGATGATGCGCAGGGCTGTGTTCGACGAGGTCGGCGGGTTCGACCCTGCGCTCGCCGTGGCGTTCAACGACGTCGATCTCTGCATGAAGATCCGCGGGGCGGGATACCGCATAGTCTTTACGCCCTTTGCGGAGCTGCTCCACTACGAATCGAAGAGCCGTGGCAGCGACCAGACGGGGGAGCGCCGCGTACGGGCGACGAAGGAGAGGTGGTTCTTCCAGGATCGCTGGATACTCGAGCTGGACGCCGGCGATCCGTACTACAATCCCGCGTTCGGGCTCAAGCGGCCGACGTTCAAGGAGCCCGCCAGCTGCCGCGTGGGCGAGGGGGGGATGCCATGACGGACGAGATGAAGGCGGCTGTTCCCGTTGTGAGCGTCATAATGCCCGTGTACAACGCCGGTGATTATCTTCGCGCTGCGATTGAATCTGTTCTTGCTCAGTCCTTCCGCGACATCGAACTGATCCTGGTGGACGACGGCGCCACCGACGGCTCGGGCGGCGTCTGCGATGAGTATGCGCGGAACGACGCGCGCGTGCGCGTGAGGCATGTGCGCAACGGCGGCATCTGTGCTGCGCGGAACGTCGGCATCGCCATGGCCCGGGGCAGGTGGCTGGCCTTCTGCGACCACGACGACCTATGCGAAGAGGACTGGCTGGGGGCCATGCTTGCGGCGGCGGCCGCGGATCTGCGCGTGGTGAAATGCGGCTTCTCTGAGTGTCGCCGCCGTGCGGACGGCTCCGTTCGGCAGGTGGATGTATATGCGGCCCGTCCGGATTGCCTCTGGGACACGGGGCAGTTTCGAGGCGAGGCGGGATACCTGCTGTATTTCGACCTGTCGCGGACTCTTTGGAATGGGATCTACAGGCGGGACTTCTGGCTTGAACGCGGCTTCAGGTTCGACGAGTCGTTCAAGTCGGGCGGCGAGGACTGCTCTCTCGCCATCGACATCCTGGCGGCGGCGGGGCGCGGCGCGTGGGTCGGCCGACCTTTGTACCGCCACTATGCCAACGAAGGCGTCAGCACCTCGGCCGCGTACCATCCCGAACTGCTGGGACAGTACCTCGCGATAGCGGAAAGGGAGCTGGAGGTGTTCGGGTTCGACACCTTCTCGGAGCGGTACCAGTCCTTCAGGCGCTGGAGCCAGGGCGCGTTCAAGTACGTCATGTGCGCGGACGGATGCGATCTTTCCGCGTCGGAAAAGGCCAGATGGCTGCAAAGATACTATGACCGGCTGGTCGGGAGGGGTTCCCAACCCCTGTTCACGGGGCGGTATCTCTTCCGCCGGATAGGCGTATGGCTGCTCAGGCGCGGCGCGGGGCGCGTTTATCTGCTCTTGTGCGGAGCCATGACGTGGAAAGATTCATCTCTGAAGAGGATGAAGGGGGGCGAGAAGGATGCATGATGCGAAGATAACGGTGCTGCTGCCGACCTTCAACCGCCGGGAATACCTTCCCCGCGCGCTGGAGGATCTGAAGGCGCAGACATTCCGTGACTGGCGCTGTGTCGTCGTGAACGACGGCGGCGAACCGGTAGGCGATCTCGTCGTCGCCGCCGCCGATCCTCGCTTCGAGCTGCATGAGCGGGAGCACCTTGGCAAGGCGGCGCAGATGAACTGGGCCATGGGCGGCGTGGCCACGAAATACGTAGCGTATGCCGACGACGACGACGAGATATACGCTAACCACCTCGAGACCCTCTACCGGACGGCGGAGGATTCCGGCCGCGAGATCGCCTGCACAAGGATGAAGACGACGATTTTGGGGCCGGACGGCGAAGTGGTGGGCGAACAGCCGCCTTCGTCCGCACCCATCACGTTCGAGACGCTTCGCTACTGCCAGAACAGGTGCGGCGCGGCGCAGCTCACCACCATCCACACAAAGAGCCTTGCGGAGCGCGCTGGCGGATACGACGAGGCGATGAGGGTGTTCATAGACTACGACTTCATCCGCCGGATGGTGCGCCTCGAGGAGCCTGCCGTCGCGGATGTGGTTACGGCCAACCACCTCCTCCGCCGGAAGCGCGGCGAGGGTGGCGACCTCGCATCCATCTCCGGCCTGTGGTGGCGCGATCCGGAGGAGGCCGGCAGGTCGCTCATCCGCTTCTTCGAGAAGGATCCTGCCGCCTTGACGCGCCTTTACCTCGATGCCGGCGAATGGCGTGCGGCGAAGGAGCGCCTCGAGGGCATCGAGAAGTCGCGTTCGTGGCGGTTTGCGACGTCGCTGCGGAAACTGCTGCATCTGCTGAGGGGGTGACATGCCGCGAGTCTCCTTGATAGTGCCTGTGTTCAACTCCGCACCGTTCCTTCGCGAGTGCCTCGGGTCAGTTCTCGCGCAGACGCTTCCGGACTGGGAGCTGGTGTGCGTGGACGACGGCTCCGCGGACGAGTCGCCGCGCATCCTGGCCGAATACTCCGCGCGCGACGGGAGGATCGTGGCCATGCGTCAGCCGAATTCGGGGCAGGGCGCGGCGCGGAACGCGGGACTCGGGAAGGCGAGGGGCGAATACGTGCTCTTCCTCGATTCGGACGATCTCCTGGACCCCGGTGCCCTAGCCGATCTTGTGAAGGTTTGCGACGAGAACCGACTGGATCATCTCATCTTCGGTGCAAGATGCTTTTCATCCACGCCGGAGGCCGATGCGGGGCGGATGGCGGCGCTCGACCGGATGTACGCTCCGCCGGCGGATCTGGAAGGGCGCGTCGTCTCGGGGCGCGAACTGTTCAAGGCGCTCGCGTCGTCCGATAGGCTATGCGTCTCGCCGTGCCTGCGGATGATGCGGAGGGTCTCGCTAGAGAATCCGCGCTGCCGGTTTCCGGAGGGCATCGTCCTTGAGGACAACGTGTTCACGCCGTTCGCCGTGCTGTCTGCGGAACGGGCGTCCGTGGCCGGCATCGTCTGCTATCGGCGCCGTCTGCATCCGGCCTCAACCACGGCGAATCCTGGCTGGCGCGTGCGGCGCGCCGCCGACGGGCTCGTGGCATACGTCAAGTTCCTGCGCCTTGCTCTGGGGCGGAGCGACAACGTGGATGTGCGCATGGCGCTCGGCCGTTTCGGGGGCTGTTTCCTGGAGGCGTGCCTTGCCCAGTATGCGTCGCTCGACGCCAACGGGCTTTCATCGGCGGAGCAGCGCCTCGCCGGCATGCTCGACGAGGGGGAGCGGGGGCTTTTCGAACTGGCCGTGAGGCCGGCCGTCGTGGCGCACATGCGCAATCTGGCGTCAATGGGAGGCGGTGGGCGCGGCGGCGCTCTGCGCCGGCTGGCAAGGAGGATCGGAAAGGTGTTCGGTGCATGAGCGCGGTCGAGGCCATAGGCGCTGTGTCGTATTCCCGCATGCCCGAGGCGTGGAGCGAAGCCGCATGGCGGGACGCCGGCGCGTTCACGGCGGTCTTCCTGAACTACAACAAGGGCAAGACCGTCCGGAGGTCCGTCGAGGCTACGCTCGCGCAGGACCACCCGGCGCTGGAGATCATCTTCATGGACGACGCGTCCACGGACGGGTCGGGCGACGTGATGGAGGAGATCGTGCGTGCTTATCGCGGCCCGCACAGGGTTGCGGTGGTGAGGAACCCCCGCAATCTTGGGATCTGCGGGCAGTGGAACCAGTTGAAGGCGTTCACGGACGGCGAGTGGTTCGGGATGTTCTGCGCGGACGATGTGCCGCACGCCGACAGGGTGTCCTCTGTGGCCGCGCTCATCAGGGACAGGCCGTCGCTGCGCGGTGTCTGCACGGCGATGGACCCTTTCGACCTCCGCACGGGCGAGCCGCGGCCCGACTGCGCCTATCCGCCGGGCGAGGTGTTCGAGGTGAGGGGCGACGAGACGCCTGAGGCGATCTGCTCGAAGAAATGGCCCGTGGGGTGCACATCGTTCTGGAGGCGGTGCGTCTTCTCTCGCCCGCTGCCGCATGTGGCGCTGGACGATCTGCTCATAAAGTGGATCCTGCACATGGACGCGGTCGGCGAGCCCGGCGTGGTGTGGATGTACGACGGGAGGATAGCGACGATCGACTACGGCGTGGGCGAGGGGCTGTGGTCCCAGCTGCGCGCCTCGCGCGACCCGGAGATGGACGATGCGGAGTGGCGCAGGGTCAGGAGCGAGAGGGTGGAGCTCGCCGAGCTGCGCAACGTGGAGGCGTGGCGCGCGATCCGCGTGGAGGCGGCGTCGCGCGGCGAGGCGTGCGCAGGGTTCCGCGCCTTGGCGGAGAGACGCATCGTGCGCCACTCCGTGATGGCCGCGGACGCGGCGGGGATGCGGATGGCGCGCCCGGACGCGGCGGCGGCCAAGCGCGTAGTCGAGGAGCTTGAGGGGGAGTTCGGCCCGCAGCCGCAGATCGTCCGCGTGGGCGGGCGCCTCAGGGAGATGGACGGCGCGGGCCGCAATGCCCTGAAGATGGCCGCGAAGTGGGTGTACTGGACGCTGCGCAGGACGTTCTCGGGCGCCGCCGCCCGGGAACGGTGCGAAAGCCGCGCGCTCGACGCCCGGTTCGAGCTCGCGTGGGCGGCAAGGAGGAAAGGAGCGTCGTGAAGAAACATGATTCAGAGGGCTGGACGATGGTCATTCGGCCCAGCGAGAGCCTCTTCGAGGTGAACTTCGCGGAGATATGGCGGTATCGCGATCTATGCGCGATGTTCATAAAGCGCGACATCGTGACGATGTACAAGCAGACCATACTGGGTCCGCTCTGGTTCTTCATCCAGCCGGTAATGACGACGGCTATGTACATGGTCGTATTCGGCGGAATCGCGAAGATCCCCACTGACGGCGTTCCGCCGCCGCTCTTCTACCTCGCCGGCATCTGCCTGTGGCAGTATTTCGCGGGTTGCCTCACGAGGACGAGCGACACGTTCGTGTCGAACGCCGCCATATTCGGCAAGGTGTATTTCCCCCGGCTGGTGGTGCCGATCGCGAACGTGATAAGCAATCTGATAAAGATGGCGATCCAATTCCTTCTCCTGACGGTCGTGTATCTCTACTTCGTGTTCTTCACGGGGGCGCACGTGCGCCCAACCATGCACGCGCTTCTCCTGCCGGCGCTGATCGCGCTGGTGGCGGGGCTTGCGCTCGGCTTCGGCATACTCTTCAGTTCCATGACCACCAAGTACAGGGATCTGCGGCTGCTGCTGGGGTTCATGGTCCAGCTCTGGATGTACGCGACGCCCGTGATCTATCCCATAGGCACTATAGCGAACGACAGGCTGCGCTTCGCGATGCAGCTCAATCCGCTAACGGGCATCTTCGAGGCGTTCAAGTACGGGCTTCTGGGGGCGGGGGCGTTCTCGTGGGGGGCGCTGGCGTATTCGGCATGCTTCACGGCGGTGCTCATCCTGCTCGGCGTCGTGGTGTTCAACAGGGTGCAGAGGTCGTTCATCGACACGGTCTGATCAGGAGGGCATGGCAATGACGGCTATAGAGTTCAACAACATCTCAAAGCAGTATCGGCTGGGGCTTGTCTCGACCGGGACGCTCTCGCACGACCTGAACAGGCTCTGGCAGACGAAGGTGCTGCGCCGCGAGGATCCGTATCTGAAGGTCGGCGAGACGAACGACCGCGCCACGGCGGGCGAGAGCGACTACGTGTGGGCGCTGCGGAACATCGACTTCAAGGTGGAGGAGGGCGACGTGGTCGGCATAATAGGCCGCAACGGCGCGGGGAAGTCGACGCTCCTGAAGATCCTCTCCAGGGTGACCTCCCCCACGACGGGCATCATACGCGCACGCGGGCGCATCGCCTCCCTTCTCGAGGTGGGCACCGGATTCCATCCTGAGATGACGGGCCGCGAGAACATCTACATGAACGGCTCGATCATGGGCATGCGCAAGGCGGAGATTGACCGCAAGCTCGACGAGATAGTGGACTTCAGCGGATGCGAGCGCTACCTTGACACTCCCGTCAAGCGCTACTCTTCGGGAATGACCGTCCGCCTGGGGTTCGCGATCGCCGCGTACCTCGAGCCTGAGATACTCGTCGTCGACGAGGTCCTGGCCGTGGGCGACGCCGAGTTCCAGAAAAAGGCCGTGGGCAAGATGCACGACGTGTCCAGCGCGAAGGGCCGGACGGTCCTCTTCGTCAGCCACAACATGGGCGCGGTCAAGAACCTCTGCAAGACGGGCATCCTCATGAACCAGGGCGAGATCGAGTTCTCCGGCACCGCCCAGGACGCGGTGGACACATATCTGAGCACGGCGAAGGTCTCGCTGTGCCGGTCTTACGTCCTCAAGCCGGAGGACCACCAGCAGCGGAGCGCCAACTCGCTCGAGCTGGAGATCCTTGAGATGGCGATCCTGAATCCAGACGAGACAATCTCGTCCGACGAGCCCGTCGAGGTGGAGCTGAAGATCCGGAACAACGGGTGCCGGTTCCCGTCATGCCAGTACACCGCGAACTTCTACACCATGGCCGACGAGCGTGTCCTCGAGTACTACACCGACCCGATCCCCATCCCGCGGGGGATGGAGGTCTTCTCGGTGCGCCTCAAGTTCCTGCACCACGACCTCTACAAGGGGCTCTACAAGATGCGCTTCCAGGTGGGCGTGCGGGACTATTCGTCCACGATCACGAACTTCGACGCGAGCCCTGACGCGCTTGGCTTCGAGGTCCGCTACATGGTGAAAGACACAAGGCGCGAGTACACGGTGGGCGGCAACTGGATGAGCAAGGTCATCCACCCCGGCGCGCTGGTCGAATGTACCTGCGCATGAGGTTTCCGGCGGATGACGGGTGATTTTAAAGGAGAGATGAAATGAAGATCGCAGCACTGCTCACCGGGCGCGGGAACAATACGCTGAAGGACAAGAACGTCCTTCCTGTCCTTGGCAGGCCGCTCCTGTACTATCCGGCCATGGCGGCCCGCGCATGCCCGCTCATAACAGACTTCTACTGTTCGAGCGACAGCGAGAAGATCCTGGCGGCGGCGGAGGAATGCGGCTACAGGCGCATCAGGCGCCCTGACGCGCTGGCCCTGCCGACGGCGCAGCACGTCGACGCCATAATGCACGCCCTTGGCGTCATGAAGGACGACGGCGTGGAGCCGGACATACTGGTGGTGCTGCTCGCGAACTCGGGCATCGTGAAGCGCGAGTGGATTGCGGAGTCGATACAGAGCATAATTGACAACCCCTCGCTTTCCGCCGTGTGCCCTGTGGAGAAGGACCAGGACCACCATCCCTTCAGGGCGAAAAGGCTCCGCGCTGACGGCTGCCTCGAGCCGTTCTTCGACTTCGCCGGGCAGAAGATCTCCACGAACCGACAGGATCTCTGCGCTTGCTACTACTTCTGCCACAACTTCTGGACGCTCAATCTCAAGAACTCCCTTTTCTCCCCCGACGTCGGTCAGCCCCCCTGGAGCTTCATGGGCAACAACATAAGACCCATCGAGGTGAAGGGGTGCTTTGATGTACACGACGTTGATGACATCGTGCGGACGGAGAAATGGCTTTTGGCCGAAGGCATCCACTACTAGTCTGGAGACGAGATGGTCTTTTTTCGCGGATACCTCATGCCCCTGCTCAAGCGGACCATCCCCTCCGCGATGTACGCCGCTCTTCGTGACCGTTACCGCTCACTGGCATGGTTCCGGCGTTTCAAGGAGGAGGCCGTCAGGCTGGGCTGCTCCACGGATGACTGCTGCGGCTACTGCACCAGATACCTCACAATGCTTCTCGACTCCGGCGACACTAGGCGGGCGAGGAGGATGGTGCGCTGGTGCATGAATTCTCCTGGGATCATGCCAAATCTCTCGCGCAATCTGCGGATCGCCGCGTTCGCGTTCGAGTGCGGCTGCCGCTCCAGGGAGATCAACATGGCCGCGCGCGTCTTCAAAAGCGTCAAGGCCACCCATGCCAGCTCCGCCTTCGCGGACCTTGTGGTCGGGCGCACGGTGGCGGTTGTGGGGAACGGCCCCGGAGAGGTGGGCAAGGGCCTGGGCGGGGAGATAGACTCGCACGACATAGTCGTCCGGTTCAACAGCTTCATGACGGAGGGCTACGAGGCAGACTACGGCACGCGCACGGACATCTGGTCGAAGGCGTCCATAGACCACATAGTCCACGAACGCGTGGCGGGCGTCAAGTCCATGGTCGTCCACGACAGGAACCTAGAGTGCGACAGCCTCAAGCCGGGCTACATCGAGGCGGCGGACGACATGCTGAACCGGGGTCTCCTCGTGGACTACTATCCCCTTGAGTGCAGGGAGGCTCTCGCGAAGGCTGGATGCAAATCTCCCACTACCGGCTTCCTGATGATCGAGACGCTGAGGCGCGCCGCCCCGAGACACATAGACGCCTACGGCTTTTCCTTCCTCGTAGAGGGGGCGTCGCAGGACACGTACAGCAATCTCGGGCAGAAGATATCCCGGGAGCGGATGAAATACGAGATATCCTTCCATGACATAGATTTTGAAATCAAGTATCTGCGGAAGCTCTTCGGCGGAGGGCGCAGGCTGCAGGTGTCCGGCGCGCCGCCCGCCTGCGGCGGCCCGGGGAAGGCGGACGATGAGTAGGGTCGCGGTCATAGTCCCCGTGTACAACACAGAGCGGTATCTGGCGAGATGCGTTGACTCCATCCTCGTCCAGTCGTTCGCGGACTTCGATCTTGTCCTCGTGGACGACGGCTGCTTGTACGGCGGCGGCGCGCTGTGCGACGGATACGCCGCCCGCGATCCGCGCGTCAAGGCGCTGCACCAGAAGAACGGCGGCCTCAGCGTCGCGCGCAACGCCGGGATAGAATGGGCGCTGGCCCGTTCGGGCTGCGAATACATCACTTTCGTGGACTCAGACGACTGGGTGTCGCCGAGCTACCTCTCCGTCCTCCTGTCCGCGTGCGAATCGTCCGGATGCAGGACGGCCGCAGTCGGGGTGCGGCAGGTATCGGCCGGATCTCCGGCGCCAGAATGCGGCGCTCCGTCCGCGCCGGAGCGGCTGGGCGCGGAGGACTACTGGCGCTCCGATGAGCTCTTCTTCTCCATCTCATGCGCGAAGCTCTTCCACAGGACGCTGTTCGCAGACGTGCGCTTCCCGCCGGGGAGGCTGCACGAGGATGAGTTCACAACGCACAGGCTGGTTTTTCAGGACGCTTTTGTGTCGGTGGTCAAGAGCGAAGAGTATTTCTACTTTCGCCGCGAAGGGAGCATATCCAAATCCCGGTGGTCTCCAAGGCGTCTGGACGCGGTTGAGGGGATGGATGCACAGATAGGGTTCTTCGAGGGACGCGGCCTGGATCGTCTTGTGGCGTCCACGCGCTGCCGGCTTGTGGGGGCGCTCGCGGGTTTGCTCTCCGCGGCGCGCGCAGGAGGGGCTCCGCGCGCGGTGCGGATGGATCTGTCCGCGCGCCTCAAGCGGGAATTCGGCGCAACTAAGGCGCAGCTTGATCGGAATGTGCTGAGACGGGCTTCGGAATCGTTGCGAACCGGCCTTGGATGGGCGATGCGCCGCCCGTCGACGGTGTTCAGATGGCTGTCGCGGTATGGCGTCGCGGAGACGGCGAGACTGATCGCGTGCAGGGGCGAGGGCCGTCCGCACGGCATCGGCGCGATCGCGATGTTCAGGTATGGTGTGGGAAACATCGGTGCGAGGCTGAGTCCGCCTACTATGAAATCGTTCAGGGTGGCGTCGCTTGTGAAGTCTGCCAGGTCCGTTGATGTGGTCCTGACGATGCTTTGGGGCGGCGGGGCCGCGATGTATCTGCGGAACCTGCTTGCCGCCGCCCCGGAGGGGGCGCTGGCGTTCGTCGTGAAGCCCATGGGTGGAGAGTCGGGCAGGCTGCAGGTGGAGGCGTGGCTCGGCGGCGAGGTGGCTGAAAGATTCTGGATATGTTCCCTTGACGCGTTCCGCGCGCTTGCTGGAAAGGACGTCCGCATCGTTGTGAACGAGCTTGTCCAGTGGTGGCTCTACGAGCGCGAGCCTGCCGCCGGGGCCGCGTCGCTGGGCGCGCTTGCGGATTCGATATGCTCCCTGAAGGCGAAGCTGGGGGCGCGGCTTCTGTTCCTTGTCCACGACTACTATTGCGTCTGCCCCAGATTCACGCTGCTCGCTCCCGACTGCAGGTACTGCGGTTCGGAGGTTTCGCGCGGAAGTTGCGCGCTCTGCCTGCGGTCGCAGGAGGCGGCGCCTTGCGCCATCTCCGACGGGACTTCGATCGCCGCATGGCGCGATGCGTTCGGGAGGCTTCTTCGCGCCTGCGACGAGGTGCGGACGTTCTCCGAGGATTCGCTCCGACGTGTTGAATCATGCTATCCTGGGCTTGCCCTTTCCTGCGCGCCGCATGAAGTGCCGCAGGGATTCCATCTGGCCGCCATCTCTCCGCGCAATGAGCTGGTCATAGGCGTATTCGGGAACATACACCTTGCGAAGGGCTCGCGGGAAGTGCTTGCGCTTGCGCGCCATCTGGAGGCGGAGGGCGTGAAGTCCGCCAGGATCGTGGTCGCGGGGGGGCTTGAGACTGACGGCGAACGCCTGCCCCGCAACGTGAGGGTCCTTGGCCCATACCGCCGCGAAGACATACCGTCCATTGCGGAGGGTGAGAAGATGGCGGTGGCCTTCTTCCCGTCCGTGTGCCCCGAGACCTTTAGCTTTGTGGTGCACGAGCTGATCGCGCTCGGCCTTCCGCTGGTGTGCTACAACCTGGGCGCGCAGAAGGACGCTGTCGCGGCATATCGGCGAGGTTCGGTCGTGGACGGATTCTCCCCGGAGTCGACTTGGGCCGCCATACGTGCGGCAGTCCCCGATTTATGGTATAATATACGGCGCACATGAAAGACATAGCAATCGTTTTGGTGACGGTTTTAGGTGGCCTGGGAGTGTTCCTCCTGGGCATGAAGCATTTGTCGGAAGGTCTGCAGGCTGTCGCCGGACGCGAACTGCGGCGCTTCATGGCCTTGGCCACCACGCACCGTGCGGCGGGCGTGGGGACGGGAATAATATCTACGATACTCGTGCAGTCGTCATCGATAATCACGGTGATGCTCGTGGGGTTCGTGTCATCGGGTCTGATGACGCTGCAGCAGGCGATCAACGTGATAATCGGCGCGAACGTGGGCACAACGGCCACGGTGTGGATCGTCGCCTTCGCGCCCGATCCGCAGATACTTGGGCTTGTGGGGCTCGGGCTCGGAGGGATGATGTACTTCTTCCTGCGCGGCGAGAGGGTCCACAACCTCGGGCTTGCGGTGCTGGGGCTGGGGCTTGTGTTCCTGGGCCTCTACTTCATGGGCAAGGGCGTGGTGCCGATACGGCAGAATCCGTCCATCCAGGCGGCGTTCACGCGGATGGACGCCACGAACATAGGGGGCGTGGCCCTGGTGGCGCTGGCGTCGGCGCTCTTCACGGCGGTGATCCAGAGCTCGGCGGCGTCGATCGCGATCGCGATGACCCTCGCCTCGCAGCAGCTCATCACGTACGAGATGGCGATCTCGGTTCTGTTCGGCGCGAACATCGGCACCACCATGACGGCGTGGCTCGCGGCGATCGGCGGCACGGCGGCCGCGAAGCGCACGGCCCTCGCCCACACGCTCTCCAACGTGATAGGGTCCATCGTGTTCCTTCCGTTCGTGCTGCCGGTGCTGGTGCCAATGGGCAAATGGCTCTTCCCGCACTGGAACGTGGTCACCGAGACGGCCAAGGGGCCGATGCTCTTCGGGGTGATGGCGCCGATAGCGGTGACGGACACCGTGTTCTCCGTCCTGCGCGGCGTGCTGACGTTCCCTTTCGTGAAGCCCTTCGCGCGCCTCGTGGAGTGGATCGTGAAGCAGAGCGAGGACGAGAAGCCGCATCTCTCCGCGCTCAAGATCGGCGTGAAGCTCTCGCCCGTGATCGCGTGCGACCAGGCCCTCCTCGAGGTGCAGTTCATGCGCGACAGCAACCTGGACCTTCTCGAATGCACCCGCAAGGTGCTTGAGGGCGTCGCCACGCAGGAGATCGAGGACCACATCATCCACCGCGAGGACATCCTCGACAACGTCCAGCGCGAGGTGACGGAGTTCCTCGGGCAGGTGATGGTGAAGCGCCTTGCGGCCGACGTGGCGGAGCGCGCGCGCCGGCTCCTGCGCCTCACCGACGAGCTGGAGTCTGTCTCCGACGAGGCCGCTACGATCCTTAAGGTGACGCGCCGCCTGAAGAAGAACGGGCAGAAGATATCGGACGTCTCCCGCGGGGTGCTCCTCAAGGCGCACGACCGCGTCTTCGCCTTCGCCGCCAAGATCTCGCCGTGGGTGCGCTCGCCGCGCCCGACGATCGACATCGAGGCGGTGCAGGCGGAGTCCAAGGAGATCCACGAGTTCGTGCGCGACTGCCGCCGCGCGCAGCTCGGGCGCGTCGGCCCGGACGACCCCACCTCCCCGATGCGCGTCCTGGTGGAGCTGGACGTGATCAACGCCTACGAGCGCGTGCGCGCCTACTACCTCAATATCGCCGAGACGCTCGCCGGCGGCAAGCGGTGAATAGGCATTCGACGCTTTCCCATGGCTTCGGAGGCGAGGGGGGGCGTGCGCCTACTGGCGGTGGGGGGAAAGAGAGTAGTCCGAGGCGGCCCTGAATTCGCGCATCGAGACGCCGAAGCGGCGCTTGAAGAGGTTTTTGGCCGCGTTGACGTTGGACCAGCCGCAGTCCGCCGTGATCTTCTCGATCGTGTCGCGCGTGGCGAGAAGCCGGCGTTTCAGCTCGGCCAGGCGGATGCGCACGACGGCGTCATGGACGGTTTCGCGCTGCAGCTCGCGGAAACGCAGGTCGAGCAGGGAGCGCGAGATGTGCAGGTGCGCGGCTATTTCCGTTGTGGTGATCGGCGAGGTGGCGTGGCGCTCGATCCAGGCAAGCGCCTTTTGGACGAGTCGTCCGGAATTTGACTGCGGGTATGTGGATTCGCGGTGGACGACCTGTTTCACGCCCACGAAGACGGTCTTCCCGCGGTGTTTCGCAAGTCCGTGGTCCAGCAGCTGCGCGGCTAGGTAGCCTTCGTGCGTGAAGTCCGGCTGGACCGACGAGAGACGGGGTTCGGCGTTTTCGCAGAGGATTGGGTCGTTGTTGACGCCGAGGATGCCAACCTCCTGCGGCACGGATATGCCGGCCTCCTTGCAGAGTTCAAGGATTTCGAACGCGGCGTCGTCGCAGGCGGCTAGGATGCCGCAGGGCTTGGGAAGCGCGGCGAGCCACGCGAGGAGGACGGCTCGGTCGTCCATGCGGTTCGGGTAGTGCGCGGCGTCGAACATCCGGGTGATGAATCCGGCTTCGGCGAGCGTGGCGCGGTAGGCGTGGCCGCGTTCGCGGCTCCAGTCGTCGTCCGTGCGGTAGCCCATGAAACCATAGCTTTTGTAGACGCCTTGCTGGAGGAGCGTCTGGGCGGCCGTGCGCCCCACGGCCACGGCGTCGCTCTTGACGAGCGTCCAGTCTCCGTGCGCGAGCGGGGCTGGATCGACGTTCATGGCGACGGCGGGGAGGCCGGACTCGGCGACAGCCCGCATCGCCTCGTCGGCGCCGGGGAGGCCGAGGATGAAGCCGTCCATGCCGCGGGCGACCTCGTCGCGCACGGTGGCGGGCGTGAATTCGTGGAGCGTGCGGTAGATGGCAAGCGTCCACCGGTGTCCTTCGCTCAAGTATTGGAAGATGCCGTTGAGCTTGTCCTGTCCGGCGATGCCCGCCATGCGCAGCGCCACGACCACGCGCTTGATGTCCGTTCGTTTGCCCATGCGCGAATTATAGCAGATACCGCTTTCGACGGAAAGGGGTGTTGGCGGAAAAGTGAGATTTTTTTGTTGGAAGCGCACTCCCCGCGGAGGGGGAGATAAGTGTATAATAGACACCATGACGCTCATCATAATCATCGCCGGTCTTGGCGGATTGCTGTACGGAGTGGACTTCGGCGTGATCGCCGCGGCCGAGCCGTACATGAAGGCGATGGGCGTCTACACGGACGGCCAGATAAGCCACATCGTCGGGGCCGTGCTGCTGGGGGGGCTTCTGTCGTCGATAACGGCGGGCTGGCTGTGCGACTTCTTCGGGCGCAAGAGGATGATCGTTGCGTCGGCGGCGATGTTCCTCGCGGCGATACCCGTCGTGAGCCTGTCGCTGGGCTCGTATCCGGCCCTCTACGCCGGGCGCGTCCTGCAGGGCATGAGCGCCGGGTACATGGCCGTTGTCATGCCGATGTACCTCACCGAGACCCTGCCGGCCGAGATACGCGGGCGCGGCACTGGCGTGTTCCAGTTCTGCCTGGGGCTGGGGCTCGTGGTCGCCGCAGGCGCGGGGTGCCTCGTGGCCATGAGGTACGGCGCGTCGGACACCGCCGATGCCGCGGGCCGGGTGGCCGCGTGGGGCGCCAACTTCTGGTGGACGATGCTTCCCGTCGCGGTGCTCTTCTTCGGGAGCCTCCGCCTTCCTGAAAGCCCGGTGTGGCTGAAGAGGA